>CAYMMO010000034.1:2826-8093 GCA_964391615.1 uncultured Candidatus Saccharibacteria bacterium | reverse complement strand
CCAGCGACCTAATCGTTACACAGATTCTCACATTTTCATGCAAGGGTGGACTATCTCATCATCCAAAGTTCGAAAACTTGGATGCAGGGCGCTTATGAACGATTATTGTTGGGCTCACGTTCTAGTCTCTGAACCTTCCGAGGTCTCTTAACCCAACCTCGGCTTGGCTGCGGATTGCCTTATCACGTACGTGACGTAGGTTTCCCGCAATTCACCCTGTTTTCACTACACGATTACTCGCATAGGCTGCCTTTGACAGCGATCCGCTCTACCACTGAGCTAAGCCGGAATATGTACTTCTGCCTAGGGCAGACACAGCGACTATTGTAAATTAAATGCTGACATCTGTAAATACACGAACACCAAGCTCGATTTCACGATGACAGTTCGCGCATACCAGTATGCATTTGTCGAGCTCTGCTTTTACTTTTTCCCACGAACGAGTGTAGCCTTTTGCACCGATACTAAAGTCTTTTGTAGCACGATCTAGGTGGTGGAAATCAAGCACACCTGGGTGAAGGCTATACCCACAACAAACACACTTGCCACCCTTATACTCAATCGCTTTCTGTTTTAGTACACGACGTCGCTTTGCAACAGCGGCGATAAGATATTCACGGCGATCTGCGTAGGTTCTTTTTTCAACTCTCATGCACCCATGGTATAGCACCATGGAGTATCCGCAAAGACTTAATCTTTCGGGAGCTTGCTTTTGAAGCTGCTGGCAGCTTCTTCCAGACCGAGTACATGCAGTGCCCCTACGAGCACAAACAGATCGTCGCGAGCTTTTGCGCTTGGAGACGTGGCGTAGTCGTCAAACTTGGCCGTTACCTGCGCTACGAGCCACTTCTCCTGTGTGGCGGAAATCTTGCCAACAGGCTTTGCGCCAAGCTCTGGCTGCAGGACGACTTCAAGTGAACGAGCGGATTTGTCACGCTTTCGTAGATGGCCTTTGGCAATGAGTGCGTTTATATGTATCGCCACAGTCGAAACCGACTTGTAGTCGAGGGCACGCATGACTTCACGGTAGCTGGGCCCGTAGCCATGCCCAGCTATGAAACCGTCTATGAAACTTAGCAGTTCTTTTTGCTTTTTACTTGGTCGCTTTGCGAGTCCGTCGTCCACGTCGAGGCCTCCTCTTAACTAGTAGCGAGTGTGCGTGAGTATCGTGAAATACCCAAAACTTCAGGCCTAGGTACGTCCAGAAGGTGAAGAACACGCCAGCTGCGAACTGCCCGACGTAGAGCGGGTCGACCACGAAGTCTGGCCCGAGAAACTGCTTGGTTGCCATAACGATACCGATGTTGATGAAAAAGTTGAGCCCCATGAACAACGCAAACCGTACGACTTCACCAGCGGTTTTTTGCTGACCAGTATCGCTGTTAAACACCCACTCTTTGTCGACGATGAAAAAGGCAATATGCGCAAGTATACTTGCCGTGACAAGCGCGCGCAGGTCTGACCAATGCAGCCACTCTGCGCCAACGAACGAGCCGCCCATGGTGCCCCAAAACAGTATGTTGCCTGCTAGCTGCAGTTTTATGAACTCTATGAAGTTTTTGAGAGTGAAGTGTTTTTGGATTTTTTCCATTGTCGTGATTCATTGTACCCTAAAACACCCCCGGCGAGTATCCACCACGTGAGGCTAAGCGGATCATCTGCCCAAACGTGTAACCACAAACCGATGAAACTCAGTCCTGCAAGGCTCGCCAGTAGCGCAACGGCTAGACGATTAGTTCGAAGACGCCAGAGGCGAACACCGACTATACCGACCGCCCCTAGCCATAGCGCGAGCCCGGCTACTCCAACTTCTTCAGCTACCTGCAGATAGTAATTTTCGCTGATTATTGGCGAATCACCGTAGTACGAAGCCGGGCCAGCGCAGCCAGAACCACAACCTAGTGGATTGTCAGTAACTCGATCTACGCCATCAGCTATCGCAGCAGCATGTGCGTCTATAGGTCCTTCGGTGAGATGCGATTCGCCTGGCGCAGAATGAAACACGACTAGTCGAAATGCATCTGTCTGTGAAGCTGCGGCAACAAGCACTACACCTACGGCGACCACGGAAATGAGCTGCTTTTTATACTTTTTTAAGCCATCAAGTCCATAGACTAGATAGAGCCAAACACCACACGCGATCAGGGCGCCAAGCATCGCACTACGAGAGTGTGAGACAAAGATGCCGGATGATACTACCAGCGCTGCCAATACTCTTGCACGAGACCTAAACGTCGTGAGGACGGCAACTAGCCCAACCAATAGGTATGCACCAAACTCGTTTGGTCCTCTGAGAGTCGCAAAAGCACGCAGTACCCCTTGTTCCAATACATCGACCGTCATATATGGTGCGATGGTATGACCGTAGGCATACCCAAAGTGCGTCAGTAAGTCACGTGGCAAAACGCTCACCTGTAGCAGGCCAATCACACTTAGCACAACTGCCGTGATGGCGACAAACCGCAACCCCTTCATCAAGAGGGCCTCGTTTTTCAAACCTCCGAACCGCATTAGTAAATACCCGAGGGTGGCAACCGCAAAGTAGCGCAAATCGCTTGCGAGTCCGGCCAGGGTTGCATCTGTACCATTGTTATCGACTCGTACAAAAGCCATGCCGAGACTCAAGGCCAAAAAGCCCAGCGCTACCATGACTAGTCGGTCTTTGATGAGTTGCTTGAACACCGCTGGGTTAAACGCAAGCCATCCTAGGCTCAGAACCATACATGCAAGGATGACCAGCTCTTTCCAGCTCTTCCATAGCCAAAGTGGACCAACGCTAGTTCCGCCCCATGTAGATACAAATGCATGTAGCGGCATAGTAACGAGCAGAAGAACTAACACCCAAGTGAGTGTCTTTGAAAGCCAGCTTGGCAAAATAGGTGTTTTGATGGTCTGCTTCACTCCCTCAATGGTACAATAGAACTACTAAACTATGCCTGTTAAAACTGTCAGATTCTACACACTCGCGCTCATCATTGCCGACGTCCTGGCGGTCGTTGCGGCATTTGTGCTTGCTTACATAGTGCGTGTTCAACTTGACACTCGCCCTCTTGTGAACCAGATAGGCGCCTGGCAATTCTTCAACACATTCGTACAGCTGCTACCGTTTTGGCTGGTAACGTTCTGGGGACTTGGCCTGTATAGCCCTTCCGTCTACCAGAAGCGCCTCACGGAAATCGGCAAGTTGCTCGTCGCATCCTTTATAGGCGTACTGCTCATCATCGGCTATGACTACGCTGTCAATGAACCAATCTTTCCGGCACGCTTAGTCCCTGTCTACGCCGGCATCGCTACTTTCGTCTTTCTCGTGTTCGGGCGTGAACTTCTTCGCATCATTCGAGACCTCGCGTACTACTTTGGGCGCGGAGTTCAGAGGGTTATGGTGATCGGCAGTGGTGACGCAACCCAGGACATCATAACCAACCTCGATAACACGCGTCGCTCAGGCTACAGGGTCATCGCCACAGTTGGAACTCGTACCTACCACGGCGGCAAGCACTTCACTTCACTCAAGGTTGCCCTTAGTGAGCTCGAGATGCTTGGTATCGACACAATCATACAAACCGATCTCTACGAAAAAGCCGAGCGCAACCAGCAAATCATGGGCGCAGCGCAGAACAACCACATACAGTACTGCTTTATACCCGGTGAGGCAGAGTTTTATTCTGGCAAAAACCAGATCGACGTCTTCCTCGGATACCCGATCATCAACGTCCACCAGACCCCACTGGTTGGCTGGGGAGAAGTTGTCAAACGTATATTTGACGTTCTGCTCACCCTGGCGACCCTTCCTGTTTGGGGCACTATACTCATTGTCTTTTCACTATTACAAAAGCTTTTCAACCCAGGACCCATCTTTTACAAAAGCGATCGCCTAACGCGATACTCTAAAAAATTCAAACTCTACAAGTTCCGCAGCATGGGGGCCCAGTACGGCAAAGCTGACGCTGCTGTTGAGTTTCGCAACATGGGCCGTGAGGATTTGGCTACTGAGTACGAACAACATCGAAAAGTATTACGTGACCCACGTATCACCTGGTTTGGACGCATCATTCGTGCAACCTCAATCGACGAACTGCCTCAGCTGCTAAATGTTCTGTACGGTGACTTGAGCCTGGTAGGCCCTCGTCCTATCCTGCCACAAGAACTCAAACTCTACCGCGGTCGCGGTGCACTACTTCATAGTGTAAAATCTGGACTCACCGGACTTTGGCAAGTGTCTGGTCGCAGTGACCTACCATTTGAGAAACGAGTTGAGCTCGAACTATACTACGCACAGAACTGGTCGTTTTGGCTTGATATAAAGATTCTGGCCAAAACAACAAAGGTGCTGTTTGGGCGCACAGGGGCGCGGTAGTACATGGCGTCGTCACCAAAGATCGCCATCATCTCAGACTGGATCACACATAAGGGTGGTTCAGAGCGAGTCATATTGTCACTGCTGAGCGCATTTCCAGAAGCAGACCTCTTCACTTCAGTCTATGAACCCGATGCACTACTCGCGAAAGATTTTGCCCACGTCAATGTTCGCACAACGTGGCTGCAGAAGCTGCCACGGCCCATCAGAAAGCTACACAAGTTTTTCCCGATGCTGCGCGTCAAAGCATTTCGAAGCCTCGACCTAAGTGCCTACGATGTCATCCTAAGCAGCACAAGCGCAGAAGCAAAACAGGTTAGAAAAACCCGACCCGACCAGGTACACATTTGCTACTGCTACACACCCATCCGCTACTATTGGAGCCACTACGACGAATACCTGAAAAATCCCGGCTTTGGCAAACTTAACCCTCTGGTCAGACTTGCTATGCGAATTATGGTGCCTAGCCTTAGAAAGGCCGACTACAGCGCAGCCCAAGAAGTCGACAGTTTCGTAGCGATCTCAGAAGCAATACAGGAGCGCATCGAGAAATATTATGGGCGCGATAGTAGCGTCATCCACCCGCCTGTCGATATCGAGCGGTTCTTCCCTTCAGCAAAACGAGTCAACGAACGGTCAGGTTATGTTTCTCTTGGACGGCAAGTGCCCTACAAACGCCACGACTTAGCCATCGCAGCATGCACGAAGCTAAACTTACCACTCACCGTCATCGGCAGCGGCTCTGAACACGAATACCTAAAAAGTATCGCTGGCCCTAGTGTAGAATTTGTCACCAACGCGACCGACGAAGCTGTCGCTGCCTACCTCGGATCGGCCAAAGGTTTCATCTTCCCCGCGGAAGAAGACTTTGGCATCGTGCAAGTAGAGGCGCTTGCAGCAGGAACGCCCG
>CAYMMO010000034.1:0-2816 GCA_964391615.1 uncultured Candidatus Saccharibacteria bacterium | reverse complement strand
CACGCGACATCATCCACGACGGTGAGGGTGGTGTCACCTTTGAGGTTCAGACGACGGAAAATCTCGTAGATGCGCTTCAACGATTCGAAACAATGACATTTCAACCCGCGAAACTACAGCGCGTAGCGAAACGTTTCCACGGCAACTTATTTGCCACAAAGATTCGTAAAGTCGTTGCCGATACTACTCGACAGTAACGCTCTTGGCAAGGTTTCGCGGTTGGTCGACATCGTTACCTTTTTCTACTGCTACGTAGTAGGCAAAGAGCTGGGCAACGATATTGAAGACGAGCGGCGTTAGTAGTTTCAGGCGCGTTGAAACCCGCACGACCGCTTCGGCTTGTACACGCTTGTCGGTATCGGTGATCACCAGGGCGTGTGCACCACGGGCCTCTATCTCGATCAGGTTGCTCTGAGACTTTTCGTACAACCAGTTATCCTGCAAGTAATACACTTCAAAGAACTTGTCGTCGATAAGCGCAATCGGGCCATGTTTCAGTTCGCCACCCGCATAACCTTCGGCGTGAAGGTAGCTAATCTCCTTTAGCTTCAGAGCACCCTCCATCGCAACCGGGAAGTTTGTATCGCGACCAATATAGAGTGCATGTGCATAGGAGCCGTATTTCTTGGCGAGCTTCTTGATCTCAGCTGGCTTGGTTTCGAGCACCTTCTCTATTTCGCGAGGCAGCATGTCGAGCTCGTTTATGTATTCGTCGATTTCACGCAAGCTTACACCTTTTGCCTGGGCCAGCATGAGCCCAAAGATGATCATAGCCGCAACTTGTGATGTAAAGGCTTTTGTACTCGCTACCGATATCTCTGCACCCACGTGCACATAGACACCACCATCGACTTCGCGAGCGATGGTCGAGCCAACCGCATTGACTACTCCGAGACAACGTACCCCTCGGCGCTTCAGTTCCTGTAGACAGGCGAGCGTGTCGGCGGTTTCACCAGACTGTGACACGATAAGCGCCACGGTGTTATCTGGCACGTGGAATGACCTATAGCGCATTTCTGAAGCTACATATGGGCTCATTGTGACACCGCTGACGTATTGCTCTATGTAGTAGCCAGCCAGCACTCCTGCATAGTACGCGGTACCACAACCGATCACCATGATGTTCTCTACAGCACGGAGTTCGTCGTCAGTCATGTTAAGTCCGCCAAGCTTTGCACGGTGAGTTTCACTGTCAACGCGACCACTCAGTGTAGAACGCAAACTTTCTGGCTGTTCAAAGATCTCTTTGAGCAAGAAATGGTCATAGCCTTTTTTCTGGATTGACTGCATATCCATGTCGAGTTTCTCCACCACAGCGTCAACCGCATGCGCCTCAGTATCGAACAGTTGCACCCCCTCCGAAGTGCATCGCCCCATCTCGTTGTCGTGCATATAGATCACTTTATCGGTGTGACCAATCAGCGCCGAGGCGTCACTAGCCACAAACACTTCGCCTTCGCCAACACCAACGATAAGTGGGCTGCCTTTGCGTGCCACTATGATCTCGCCAGGATTCTTGACGCTCATGACTGCGATGCCGTAAGCGCCAACGACCAGCTGAAGTGCGCCACTGACTGCCTCAATAAGAGTCTCACTCTGCTTATAGAATGAGTCGATCAGTGCCGTCAGTACTTCGGTGTCAGTATCACTCTTAAATATGTAATCCTGTTTTGTCAGTGCGGCTTTCAGATCCTGATAATTTTCAATGATGCCGTTGTGCACCAGGTAGATATCACCGACGGCATGAGGGTGCGCGTTACGCTTGCTCGGTTCACCGTGCGTCGCCCAACGCGTGTGCCCGATGCCGACCGAGTCGGCTACCATGTGCGAGCCAACTTTCGCCTCAAGCTCAGCAACCTTACCCTTGGTGCGTAGCAAGGTTGCTTTACCTGATTCGTTGAGCGTGACAACGCCAGCGCTGTCATAGCCCCGATATTCGAGACGCTTGAGTCCTCCGACTAAGATAGGTTGTGCTTCTTTACTGCCTATATACCCGACGATGCCGCACATGTTGTTCCTTTTCGCCAAATGACGCTAGCTTATAGACCCGGTTATACACCTTTCAAGTCGCTAATGTCAAGAAATCTAGAGAAAAGAGGGAAAAACTAAAATTACAACACTAAACCTTCTAACCGTCTCAGTGTTCCCGCTGGCTCCTCAAGCCCTTGCCTCACTATCTCATCTGCCCTCTCTTGGCTTTTGGCAACGCTGTAAATACGAAGCTGTGGCGCATTGCCTGAGGGGCGAATATGCGCGATCTCGTCGTTATCAAAGTACATTCTCACGCCATCCAAACTATTGATACGTATGAGTTTGCCAAAACCAAGCTCTTGGCTAAAGACATCCATCAGAGCGAGCCTGTTGGCTTCATTGTCATCCGAGAATCGTGCGATGAGTTTCTGTGAGACCTCAACTGCAAAATTGTCTATAAGCCCTGCTTGTGTAAAACGTTTCGGAAACCGTGCAAAGCAGTCCGATACTTTTACTCCACTAACCTGCGACTGCCATAGTGCAACCAGTATAGGCAAGAGTGCATCTCGAGTAGCAAGTGGCTGCAAGGTTTTTCCGTCTATATCGATAGACGATCCAGTCATGAAACCGCCGTTCACTTCCCAGCCTACTACATGTTTTGCGCCTGCGGCTGCAGCCTCTTTCATGGCAGCTATAACATATGGCGAGCCGATCCTCGTAAGAGCTAGCGGGACATTTTCTGTGGCCAAATACTGCTCAACTGCATCGCTAGAGCTTATAGGGACCGCTGCGGCATCCGCATGGAGAGCAGCAGCAACCAGAAGCCCTAGCTCATCGCCTCTATG
>CAYMMO010000033.1:5279-8157 GCA_964391615.1 uncultured Candidatus Saccharibacteria bacterium | reverse complement strand
CCTAACTTTTTCATTTGTACCGTTTTTGGAGGCACAGACACGACTTTTGCTTGGTAAATACCTCGACAGGTTCGACTTTACAGATAAAGCCGTCGTGCAGGACGACGGCTCAAAAGCTACTTAGGGGCGGGTTACGCGATTCGTTTGGCGCGCGGTCGACCGCGTCGTGGTTGACGTACTGCGGTAATGACGCCATGCTGCGCCCCATAGCTCATACCTATAGTGACGTCGAAGCGCGACAACACCTCGTAGGTGAGCTGGGCGAGGTCGTGAGAGGTAAGTAGGTCGCTTCCACTCTGTTGTATATCGTGTGCGACGGTCGTTGCCAGCCAAAATGCGTCGTCTGGGGCGTTTTGGGCGCTTTTGACGGGCATAGAGTCGTAAATGCTTATGAGGAGTCGTGCGAAGCTAAAAGGCCACTCCTGGCCGCTCTCACGGCGTATAACAGTTTGAAACTCAGCTTCACTGACTGATTCTTCAGTAGTAAAGGTGAGCCCGCAGCTTTTGCAGCTCCGTCTGCGCCACACACTCGAGGTTTTTGAACGGGGACGAGAGTTTACGACTTGTGTATCGCTGCCACATTTTATACATTTCATGACTACATGTTGTCATGTCGCTATGGATAATGCTAGTGGAAAAGCAGGTAAAACCGTGGAAACAAAAAAAGAGTCGTAGGTATCCCTTGAAGGAAGCCTACGACATCTTACTGTGAAATTACAGAGGTGAGCCGCGAACCAAGTGTGCGATAGTGGGCAAGTGGCTGACTATTTATCGCTGGAACTGTTGGTGCGCTTGACGCGACCAGAGTTCTTTTGGACCGGGACGAATTCGTAGAAGAGTTGAAACTTCTCGAGCTCGCTGCTAGTTGTGTGACTTCCAGCTGAGCTGGT
Source organism: uncultured Candidatus Saccharibacteria bacterium (assembly GCA_964391615.1). GTDB lineage: Bacteria > Patescibacteriota > Saccharimonadia > Saccharimonadales > Saccharimonadaceae > CAYLGT01. The sequence continues at coordinate 7,267 of CAYMMO010000033.1, read as the reverse complement.
CGTCGACTTGGATTGGTTATCCATGACATGTAGTCTATCACAAACATGGTTTCGTGTCAATGGTGCCTATGCTTACGTCATATATCATGAGTCGCATAAAACAGGGAGGATATCGTCGCAAAAGTATGTGGAAAAGTGGGGAGAAAGTGAAACCCCGGACGCGTTGTGCGCCCGGGGGTGTGTAGAGACCTTGTGTCTCACTTGTTTGGCACACCGATGCTCGCATGAGGCTCATGACGCACCTGGCTCCCGGTGGGTCCAGGGTCGTGGCGATCACGAGTGCTGAAGGTGATCTCGGTGAAGATCTGAAGATCCCATTCCGGTCCAACCATGTCTTGAGCGCGCCTGATCTCTTCAGGGCTGCTATGGAACGTTCGTAGCTCCGCCGAGGTGAGTTTGGCCTCACCTCGCAGGAGGGAATTCGGAGCCCTGCCACGGTTGTTTTGCTCGAAATTCTTGATAACACGATTGATCAGACCTTCGATGAGCTTCTCCAGCTCCTCGGGTGCGAGACCATGCCCTGTGACTTCACTAGGACTAGGGAACCTATCTCCCATTCTTCCTCCTCTGTAGACGGGCCTGATGCGTAGTATACCATAATAAAATTGACAAAAAAACATAAATAATGTTAAGTAATTAGAATAATTAAAGGTGATCTGTGGCAGAAATATTTACACGCGGTGACATTTTACAGAACTCTGGCGGTGTTGTGCCAATGGGTAGGATGGTGCCGTTTCAAGTTACCCACAGAGATGGCGAACTTCGTGATAGTTATCTACCCGCACTAGGACTATTTGGTACAGCAGGCAAAAAAGGCGAAGTGAATGATTGGCGTGGTGATGTGATGCCGATGATTCGTGACGGGCTAGAAGAAGTGTTAACTTTCGGTGTCGAAGTTTTTAATCCCTTGAAAGATGATTGGACGCCAGACGATGCAGTGGTTGAAGCAAGGCATCTTGCTCGTGATGGAGCCATCATCTTACCTGTACTAGACTCGACTTCCGGATATGCAAGCCTTGCTGAGACTGGTTTTGCTGCTCTTGGTGGAACGCTTCGCCCACAATCTGTTCGTATGCTAATTGAAGAGGGTATTGGGCATGGTGAGCAAGTACAGCGTGCTCGACTGCTTGCAAAGATGCTCGCAAGGAAGGCTTTGAACGACTTTCACTTCAATACCCGTATCGCAAAGACCATGGAAGATCTAGTTAGGGGAGGGGTTAGCGATATTATTGAATTTGTTGAAACCGTAAACTCACGTGTAAGCAAGGAAGTTACCTTTAGAGTTGAACATAATGTCTCACTGGAACCCACTATATGCTTAGTTGGAAGTGGCGCTGAGGTCCAGGCGGGGTCATGGTATTCTGGTATGCAAAGCAGGCTCGATACACTCGGGGTGAGTGTTGGAGATATCTATGCGGCTCAAAAAACTAATTGGTCAGAAGAAGATGCATATACCGAGCTACACCATAAAACTAGTGATGCGGTAGTACTTTTTGTCGTTACCGAAGAACAGGCGAGCTTTGGTGCAATGGGTGAGCTAGGATGGTTAGTGGCTTACTGTGTGACCAATGGGCAGAAGCTCGGAGTATATGTTGAACGACACGCGAGTGATCCTAAATCTGACGAAAACCGTCAGCGACTACTGGCTATGTCCCATCTTGGTAAGCAACTGATGGACTTCCCGGACTTACCAGTTTTTGTTGCCAATTCCCCTGAAGAGCTTGCGTTATATGGTGCGAGTGAGCTTGCTAAATATAAGCAAATAAAAAGCGCGCTTACTTCCTAGTTTTTGCCCACCATGCAAAAACTACCCTAACGGGTAGTCTCTGCATGGTGGGCGATATAGGATTCGAACCTATCACCTCAGCAACGTCAATGCTGCGCTCTAGCCAAATGAGCTAATCGCCCTTAGCGGAAATACCTAATAATCTTACCAAAAAGCATAAATAAAGAAAAGTACGTCAAATATGATATAACGATATCCACAA
>CAYMMO010000033.1:0-5269 GCA_964391615.1 uncultured Candidatus Saccharibacteria bacterium | reverse complement strand
CTGAGCCCGTGAATGCGGTTGCGAGCACACGTAAACAGCTCGGAGCAAGAGTGAAAGATTTCGGTGGAACAGCCTTGAAACGGGCCCGAAACACGCTAGAGACGGAAAAACGGTCTCATATAGCGTGTATTTTTAATTCAAAGGAGCAGGGCTATGAACGACGAACAATTATATGCCATGCGCCACAGCCTGGCGCACATCACAGCACAAGCAGTGCAGCACCTCTGGCCAGAGGCAAAATTTGGCGTGGGCCCAGTGGTCGAAAACGGCTTTTACTACGACATCGACCTTGGTGAAACCAAGATCTCTGAAAGTGACTTTAAACGCATCGAAAAAGAGATGCGCACCATCATTAACCGTGACTTTGCCTTTGAACGATCTGAAAAGTCTGTCAGTGATGCTATAGAGTGGGCAAAGACCACGAGCCAGCCCTACAAAGAGGAGCTACTCAACGATCTGAGGCGTGCTGGTACTACAGTCGCGAAAGACCTCGACGCCGACATGCTCGGTGTTGCTGCTGGTGGCGAGAGTGCGGTCGAAAGTGTCTCGTTCTATACCGACGGCGACTTCACTGACCTCTGTCGCGGCCCTCACGTAGAGACCACAAAACAAGTTGGCGCGTTCAAGCTCATGCGCGTAGCTGGCGCCTACTGGCGCGGTAACGAAAAGAACCCTCAGATGCAGCGTCTCTATGGAGTAGCTTTTGCGACCAAGGAAGAGCTCGACCAACATCTCGTCATGCTTGAAGAAGCGAAGAAGCGCGATCACCGTAAGCTTGGTGCGGAGCTTGATCTGTTTGTTTTTTCAGACCTGGTTGGAGCTGGCTTGCCACTCTGGACACCTCGTGGAACTACACTGAAGAACGAGCTAGACAAGTTCGTGCAAGACCTGCGCAGTGAAGCAGGCTTTGAGCGTGTTTCGATACCGCATATCACCAAGAAGGATCTTTACGAGGCCAGTGGCCATTGGGGTAAGTTTAAGGATGAATTGTTTCGCATAACTACCCGCGAAGGGCACGAGTTCGCCCTCAAGCCTATGAACTGCCCGCACCATACACAGATCTATGCTTCGAGAGCTCGAAGCTATCGAGATTTGCCAATTCGCTATAGCGATACGACGGTCGTGTATCGTGACGAGCAGAGTGGGGAGCTTGGTGGCCTTAGTCGTGTTCGTTCAATCACTCAAGACGATGCACACGTTTTTTGCCGTACTACCCAGATAGAATCAGAGGCCTTCAAGCTGTGGGATATCATCGAGAAGTTCTATCGTGGCACTGGTTTTAGTGACCTCAAATTTCGCCTCTCGACTCATGATGTGTCAGATATGAGCGGATATAGCGGCGATGTAGAGAAATGGGAATTCTCTGTCCAACAGCTTGAAAGCATCCTAAAGAGTAAAGTGGGCGACGACTACTTCGTAGGTGTGGGAGAGGCGGCCTTTTACGGTCCAAAGATCGACTTCATGGCGAAAGATGCCATCGGCCGCGAACACCAAGTTGCGACCATCCAGCTCGACTTCAATCAGCCTGAAGGGTTTAACCTGACCTGTGCCAATGAACAAGGTGAGCAAGAACGAATCGTCATGCTGCACTGTGCGGTAATGGGCTCACATGAACGCTTCCTGAGCGTCTTTATCGAGCACACAGCGGGTCGATTCCCGCTTTGGTGTGCTCCAGAGCAGGTTCGAGTTATCAGCGTTAATCAAGAAGAAGATACCCTCGCATTCACGCATGAGTTTGAGGCAAAAGCAAAGCAGCTGGGCATTCGCATAACAGTCGACAACAACAACGAATCGGTTGGTAAAAAGATCCGCTCCGCAGAGATGTGGAAGGTTCCGTATGTGATTGTTGCCGGCGAGAAGGAGGTGTCCGAGGGTCGAGTGTCTCCTCGTGTTCGAGCAGACCTCGCTGTAGAGGATCGTGCAGAACAGAGCTACGAGGTAGATCAATTTCTAAACTCTATTCAAAATGAAATTCGGGGTCGAGTCAGCAAGTCCTCACTCTAGCGTCTATGAATGAGCCAGGATTTCGTGAGTCAGTTTACATGCTTGTCGCGCAGATCCCTGCGGGACGTCTGATGAGCTATGGCGATATCGCCGGGCTATCAGGCCATCCATACGCCGCTAGGCAGGTGGGGGGGCTTGCACACTTTGGTCCCACGGATTTGCCGTGGCACAGGGTGGTGAACCGGCTTGGTGACTGTGCCAGCGGCTACTATGGTGGCAAAGAGGGCCATAAGGCAGCGCTTGAGGCTGAAGGTTTTACGGTCGTTGACTATAGAGTGGTAGATTTCGAGGAGCGACGATGGAAACCGTAGCCCCACTGATCGTTATCACCGGGCCAACAGCCAGCGGTAAGAGCGGGCTTGCTATGGAGCTGGCGCAAAGGTATGGCGGCGAGATCATCTGTGCTGATTCACGTACAGTCTACAAGGGTATGGATATAGGTACTGCTAAGCCAACTGCTCATGACCGGGCACTCGTGCCACATCACTTACTGGACATGGTTGAGCCAAACCAGACCTTCACGGTAGCGGACTTTCAGCGACTTGCACGGGCGGCAATTGACGACATTCGTGCTCGCGGAGGCGTACCGTTTCTGGTCGGAGGAAGTGGACTCTACATAGATAGTGTTGTTTTAAACTATACAATTCCGAGCTCGAAAGACCACGACCTACATGTTGCCGAACGACAAAAACTAGAAAACCTGAGCATAGAAGAATTACAGCAGTTGATAAAAAAGCAACACCTGGCAATGCCATTTAACCTCAAGAACAAGCGTCATCTAGTAAACACACTCTTGCGCCAAAAGCAGGACGCCAAACACGAAGGGAAGCCAGAGGCAAATACTTACGTTGTAGCTATAGCAACAGACAAAGCTGTTTTAGAAGAGCGAATAACCAAACGAGCCAAGGAAATGTTCGCTTCAAACGTACTAGATGAAGCACGAAATTTGGGAGAAAAGTATGGCTGGCAGGCTGAAGCCATGACGGGTGTCATATACAGGATTCTTCACCAGGTCGTAGACGGTACTATGAGTGAGACCGAGGCTCTTGAGACCTTCATTATCCACGACCGGCAATTGGTAAAGAAGCAGCTGACTTGGCTGCGGCGTCATGAGTTTGTTCAGTGGCTAAGTTTGGAGGATGCCAATGAGTATCTTGAACAGGTATTGTCGTCGCGTAAGTAGTGAAATTGTGCTACCATAGTACTCGATAACGGAAGGTAGTTAACTAAGACATGATTGACGCATTATTTGGCTCGAAAACTCGCGTGAAATTGCTTCACCTGTTTCTCAACAACCCAGGTAGGGCCTTTTATGTGCGCGAAATTACGCGCAAGATTGACGAACAGATCAACTCAGTCCGTCGTGAGCTTGCCAACATGATGAGCATAGGTATCATCCGTAGCGAAGATGGTGGCAACCGACTGTACTATGAAGTGAACCAAAAGTATGAACACTACAAACCACTGCATCAGATATTTGCGGACAGGAAGTTGTCGGAAAAGGTGGGAGTAGGTGAGGCGAGTGATTGGACGAAACGTCTCAAGGCTATGGGAGACGTACGCGTACTGCTGTTTTCAGGTAAGATGGTGCTTGGTTCGACGAGCGATGTGGACGTCCTTATTGCAGGCTCAGTCAACAAGACGCAGGTAAAGAAGTTTGTTAAAGAGCTGGAAGAGGAAGAGAACAAGAGTCTCAACTACTCAGTGATGGACTATGAAGACTTCTACTACCGTCTGAGCATAAAAGACCGTTTCGTTACCTCCATGATCGGCGGTAAGCATACCGTGATTGCTGACACAGAAAATGTGCTGAGCGACGGATAAGACACAAGTAGGAAAGAAGGAGAAAGTTATGGATATTGAATTTAAGGGTGCAAACTGTATCGTCATCACTACCAAAAAGGCAACCGTTGTTGTAGACGGTAAGCTCTCAAGTGTTGGCCTAAAAGATGTCATGCCAAAGGGGGCGATATCACTGGCGACTCAAGCCGACTTCATGCTCGAGCCGGAGGATGGACTTATGATCGACCGTCCTGGCGAGTACGAAGTGAGTAACGTTTCAGTAAAAGGCATCTCGACCAAGCGCATGATTGATTACGACGATGTTGCTCGAGGTACACTTTACCGTGTTCGAGCAGGCGGCGTAACGATTGCTATCGTTGGTCATACTGCGACCCCACTGAGCGAAGAGCAATTAGAGGCGATCGGCGTCGTTGATGTGGCAGTTATTCCTGTGGGCGGTAACGGATATACGTCTGATGGCCACCAGGCAGTTGGCCTTGTTCGTCAGCTCGATCCTAAAGTAGTCATACCTACTCACTTTGCTGACAAGTCGGTACACTATGAGGTCCCGCAAATGGAGTTAGAGCCATTTGTAAAAGAGCTAAGTGCACCCGCGCATGAAAAAGCTACTAAGTGGAAAGTTAAAAACGGTGTCCTACCAGATGTAGTGACGCTACTAGAGCTTGAACGAGCTGCATAAAGTCTCGTACTACTAAAAAACCTCCCGAACGGGAGGTTTTTTAGTAGTACGGCTAGCTTACGCCAGGATACCTTTTTTCTTGAGGGTGCGGATTGCCTGAGTAGAAAGCACCATAGTAACCTTCTGGCCATCAACCATAAATGTTTTTTTCTGTAGGTTCGGCTTGAAAACACGCTTAGTTCGGCGCAAGCTGAAGCTGACGTTATGTCCGTGCTGTTTTCCTTTACCGGTGAGTTCACATCGTGCTGCCATAATTTTTTTCCTTTACAACCTCACCATACTACTGTTTTTTCGCTTCAGAGTCAAGGGGTAGGGGGCGTGAATCTTTGCTATACTTGAGAGTAATGCAAATCGATGTTTTTGAACTCAGTGTAGTTTTCATAGTAGTCTTGCTTAGCATGACGGTTCATGAGGCCATGCATGCCTTTACGAGCTACTGGCTAGGAGATGATACTGCCAAGCACCAAGGACGGCTCACGCTGAACCCTTTTGCGCATATTGACCCATTCTTAACCATCTTGCTACCTCTGGGGCTCGCGCTTGTTGGCGCACCGATTTTCGGTGGAGCTAAGCCGGTACCATTTAACCCAACTCGTGTTCGCTATGGAGACTTTGGCGCGGCATTGGTCGGTATCGCTGGTCCACTGACGAACCTCGTTATCGCGTTTTTTGCCTTTGGGCTCTATGCATTATTCGGTGGGAGCTGTGTGTGGGGTCAGATACTCCAACTGACATTACTGGTAAACCTATGGTTCTGTATATTTAACATGTTACCGATTCCAC
>CAYMMO010000032.1:695-8176 GCA_964391615.1 uncultured Candidatus Saccharibacteria bacterium | reverse complement strand
ACAACTTCGACTCCAGCAGTCGGAACAGAAGTAGCTCCTGCAGCCAACGGTACCAACTACCGCGGCCAAGCAGCTGCAGGTTACAACACTGTAGATACCTTCAAATATACCTCAGGTGACGCAGTAGCGAACGGCGCCAACGGTGGCGCAGGCCCTACTGACGCCCAGATCTTCACCGCAAGCTACATGGTGAACGTTCCTGGTAGCCAAGCTGCTGGTACCTACACCACGACGCTTACTTATATCTGCACACCAACATTCTAAAGCCTGAAAGTTTAGACAAATGAAACATACACTACGATCGGTCCTACTCAGCCTCACCGCTGCAGTCCTGACCCTCTCTACGAGTCTTCCTGGTCCTATCGCACACGCGGCAGATACCCCGGTAAATGGTACTGGCCAGGCCCTCGAGATCGCGCCTCCGGTCATTAACCTTAGCGCAGATCCTGGACAAAGTGTCGGCACAGAGATTAGCCTACGCGACGTCTCAAGTACCAATCTCCTTGTGACAAGCGAAGTAAATGACTTCGTAGCTAGTGGAGAAGACGGCACTCCAAAGATTCTAACTGGTGAGAACCAGACGAGTCCGTACTCTATGAAGAGCTGGATCTCAGCGCTCCCACAGCTCACGCTAAAGTCTCGCCAAATTGAGCGACTCCCTGTGAAGATCAATGTCCCTAAAGATGCTGCTCCTGGTGGTTACTATGCTGTGATCCGCTTTACTGCGGTAGCCCCAGACAACACCAGCCAAGGACTGTCGCTTTCTGCAAGCCTTGGAGCACTCGTACTGCTAAAGGTGAATGGTGACGCAAAAGAAGAGCTCAAGGTTGAACAATTCTCAGCCATAAAGAGCAACGGAGCCTCATCATCTCTGTTTGAATCTGCCCCAATCACGTTTGTTGAACGACTCAAGAACAGCGGTACTGTTCACGAACAACCGTCTGGTAGCATCGCTATCACCAACATGTTTGGCAAGAAGATCGCCAACGTAAATGTTAACCTCCCGCCTCGAAACATCCTGCCAAATAGTATCCGACGTTTCGAACAGAAACTAGATAGTTCTGTCATAGGCAACACGATGCTCTTCGGACGCTACACTGCCACGCTTAAGCTTAGCTACGGCACAAATGGGCAAACTATTACCGACACTGTCACGTTCTGGGTTATCCCGTACACGCTCATCCTGATCATTGTAATAGGACTCATAGCATTGTTCTTCATACTGAAGGCACTCATGCGCCGTTACAACAGTCACATCGTTAAGAGCGCCCGACCTAAGCGCCGTCGCTGGTAGACTACTGCACTACTGATTGTGCTCATGTTATACTGTGCATAACGCCATGGGCCGAAAAAAAATACTGCACCATCATCACACAGGAAAACTCCGCGCGCACGAGCATACTTCGTATGCTTCGCTCGGAGTGCTTCTGTTGGTAGTAGGGTCAGTACTCGGGCTCTACACCGCCTCAGCCGCCACACCGTACACAGGTCCAGAAGCAGGATCAATCGGTATGTCCGGAACTGTTCCGGCAAAGCCACCGACCATCGCTGCAACGATTTCCGTGCCTACGGATGGACAACATTTCAGTGAATCACCGGTAACAATTGCCGGTACGTGCCCGCAAAATACCTTGGTTGAGCTATTCAAAAACGAAATCTTTGCTGGATCAACCAGTTGCCAAGAAGACGGTACGTATTCAATGAAAATCGACCTTTTAGTAGGAGAAAATGCTCTCATCGCGCGAGTGTACGACGAGCTCAACCAAGCCGGGCCAGATTCTACGAAAGTAAGCGTGTTTTACGATGCTTTGCCGCAACAAGCCGGGCCACTTTCTTCACTCGATTTTGGTGCTTCGCAGCTCATTTTGAACACACGGGCAGTGTTCCGTGGCATATTCCCCAAGCAAGAGCTTGCTGTGCCGATAGGCATCCTCGGGGGCACCCCTCCGTATGCTGTAAATGTCTCGTGGGGAGATACGAAAAATGACCTCATTTCCAGAGGTGACAATGTTGAATTTAATGCAACACATAGCTACGACAAACCCGGAGTCTACCAAATTAACATCCAGGCAACCGATAGTGACAAAAAGGTTGCTTTCATCAGCGTCGTCGTCGTTGTCAATGGCCAGCCAGAGGTTGCCGCAGCTTCGACCACTTCGGGAAGCGGTAGTAGTGGTTCAAATACGCTTGCAATGGTAGCTTGGCCCCTGTTTGTGGCTAGTAGTAGTGCGGTTGTCAGTTTCTGGCTCGGCGAGCGTCGTGAAAAGCGATTGCTGCGCTCACGCGGACTGCTCGTGACCCCCTAAAAAAGTTGCCAAAAAACAGCACTTTTTGCTTGCAAAATACCCCTAAAATCGTTATGCTTATAACAGATACGAAATTGAGAGACAGTGAGTTGATTTCTATCTAAACAAAAATACCTAAAAAATTTGAGGCGAGTATGCTTTCGGCACTGCTGCAAATTATGCGTAGGCTCTGCTATATAACTCTGTTAATGGGTAGTCTTTTCCTATTGGCAAGTAGTAGCACACCGGCGCACGCGGCAACAGGTATCAACAAGACGATTAACTTCCAAGGACGTTTGTACAACGCTCAGGGTGCTACGGTGCCCGACGGCTTTTACAACGTCCAGTTTAAGATTTACCAGGATGGCGACGGCCAAACTGCCGGCAACTCGACTGGCTCACCTGCTGGAACACTAAAATGGACCGAGGATCACCTGAACGTCTCAACCCAGGGTGTCCAGGTGAAAAACGGCTTCATGTCAGTTGAGCTTGGTTCAGTCACAGCCTTCGGTACAAGCATTGACTGGAACCAAGACACGTTATGGCTCAGCTTAAACATCGGTAGCACCAATGGTTCTTGTACACCATTCACCTCTTGTTCTGGCGACGGCGAGATGCTTCCAATGAAGCGATTTTCATCTGTTCCCTACGCTCTCAATACTTCTCAACTCGGCGGCCTGACGAGCGCACAGTTCGTACAGCTCGCCCAAGGTGTTCAAACCGACGCATCGACCAACACTACCAGCATCTTCCTCAACAAGACCGGCGGCGGCAACTTCCTGCAGCTCCAGTCAAGCACCGTCGACGTCTTTACCGTGTCTAACAGTGGTGACATCGCCTTTGGAGCGAATGCAGACCATACCATTTCCGTCGCCACAGCCGCCGCTGCCACTGCAGGAAAACTACTGACCATCAGCGCCGGAACAGGTGGCAGTGGAGCTGGAAGCACTGGTGGCGACCTCGTGCTTCAAGGTGGTGCCGCAGGTGGTACAGACGGTAACGGTGGCGACGTCACGATAAACGCGGGTGCCAAAACTGGTACCGGCACCGATGGCACCGTTGCAATCGGTACCAGCAACACAAGCGCTATAGCACTCGGCCAAGACACGACACTTGCGGCTGGCAAGTCCCTTACAGTCACAGGCGGCAACACTGCTTCTCGTCCAGCAAGCCCGGCCGAAGGAATGATCTACTACGATACCAGTACTAAGCAGTTGCTCACCTACGAAAATGGCAAATGGAAAGCAGACGGCAGCGATGCTGTACTTGTCGCTGCAAATGATTCATCTGACGCCGACAAGGCAGCTGCTGACTACATAGCCGACGGAACTGCGGATGAAAGTGAAATCAACTCTGCGCTTACTTCAGCCTCGAGTAGTGGAACACGAAAAACCGGAAAAGTGTTCTTGTTTGCAGGAACCTACAACGCTGCCAGCACCATCTTGATCCCAAACAACACCACACTATCTGGTGCAGGCCGAGGTACTCTCGTGAGGCTTAACGTCGGTTCGAGCAGCGACAACCTGATCGAAAACAGTGACCAAACCACCAACAGCCCAGGTGGAACAGGCATCGTTCTTCAAGACCTGAGACTTGACGGAAGCCTGGGCACAGGCGGTAATCAGTACGGTATCTACCTAAACAACATGGGTGGCGGAACAGGCGCGAGTGCACGCCAAGGAGCAAAGATATCGCATATCTGGGTCAACAACTTTAACAGCCGCGGTATTTCCCTGCTTGCATCGAATAACAACACGTTTTCCGACAACATCATCCAAGCAAACAACGGCTATGGTATTGCCCTCGGAACCGGCTCCGACCAAAACAACATCACGAACAACCTCATCCAAGGTGGCGGAGCGTATGCAGTTAACGTCAACAGTGCCGTATATAACACGTTCTCCGGCAACACAATTGTAAGCAACTCAGGCGGTGGTTTCTTGATTCAGAGCAACTCCAACCACAACATCTTGAGCAACAACATATTCCGCGACAACGGTGCATCTAGCTCGAACGACTCCATCAACCTAACGAACTCTGACAGTAACTCTATCCTTGGAAACCGCATCACCGACACCGCCGGTACCGGGTATGCAATCAACATCTCTGACTCCACAAGCGACACCAACTATCTCGCCGACAACTACTTCTCTGGAACGGGAGCGTCTAGCATGAGCGACTCTGGTACGGGAACCACATACGGCGGTCAAACGAACTCTTCCGGTACATTCGCAATCCAAAATGCTGGAGGCATCGCACTTGCTAGCCTTGGGGGAACCTCGTCAAACAACGTTACCATCTCGACCGGTAACGCCAGTGCGGGTAACTCAGGCAGCATTAGCCTCGACGTAGGAACGGCGACTGGCACCAAGGGAACCATCACGATCGGCGGCACAAATGCTACAAGTATCACACTCGGCAACGGCTCGTCCACGACCACGATTCAGGGAAACACGGGTGTTACGCTGAGCGCGACAACCGGTACGACTCAGGTGTGCCGCAACGGCTCGGGCTACCTAAGTACGTGTGACGCAAGCTACCTAGCACCAACCGCCACCAACTTCATCCAGAATGGAACTTCTCAACAAGCTTCATCTAACTTCAATATTTCTGGCACCGGTACGGCAGACATTCTGCAAGGTACCACGAAAGTCCTGACAGCCCTGCTGGATGCATCGAGCGCAGGCGCGCTTGACATCGGTACGACTACTGCCACGCAGATCAACCTCAACAAGAACGTTCAGGTTGCTGCTAACCAAAATGTAACCTTTGCAGCTGGCACGGGTAACTTTGATCAGTCGGCAAGTAGCGGTACGTTCAAGACCGGTACTGGTGCGGTGAGCTTGAATGGTGACACGACGGTGGCCGCAGGCAAAAGCCTGACAATCACCGGGGGCAACACTGCGTCCCGCCCTGCTAGCCCAACTGCCGGCATGCTTTACTACGACACATCAACAAGCCAACTACTTACCTATAACGGCGGCAAATGGAAAGCAGACGGCAGCGATGCCGTACTTGTTGCTGCAAATGATTCATCTGACGCCGATAAAGCAGCTGCTGACTACATAGCCGACGGAACCGCCGACGAAAGTGAAATCAACACTGCGCTTACAGCTGCCTCGAGCAGTGGAACACGAAAAACCGGCAAAGTGTTCCTGTTTGCAGGAACCTACAACACTACGACCGCCATCTCAATACCAAACAACGTTACACTTGCTGGCGCCGGACGTGGAAGTCTTGTCAAATTTGCCAACATCACCGGCACCAGCGTCAACATGATCACCAACACGGACACTGCTGGTACTGCCGACACGGGCATCATCATCCAAGACCTCCAGCTTGACGGCAACAAGTCCGTAAACCTCACCGGTACACAAAACGGCATCTACCTGAATAAGTCAGGTAACGGGAGTGGAGCTTCCGCAAAACAAGGTTCAAAACTTCTGAACCTTTATATCGCCAACTTCCGTACAAACAATATCCACATCACCAACAGTAGTGCCAACAACACTGTTTCAAATGTCACCTCAGTCAATGCTGTCGGTGCAGGCTTCTACTTAGGGGGAACTGGTGCTTCCAACAACAACAATACCTTCACAAACAACCTCGCCCAAGGCAACGGCACCAACGGCTTTACGCTCGACGGAGCAAGCTACAACAACATGACAAACAACACTGCTGAAGGAAATACTGGCATAGGTCTCAGTCTCACCAGCACTTCAGGTAGCAACAACGTGACCGGCAACACGGCTCGCAACAACACCAGCTACGGCATCTCTGTTGGCAGCTCAACCAGCAACAACCTTTCGAGTAATACCAGTGCCAGCAACGGTGGAAGTGGAATATACGTTGGGGCTTCGAGCTATTACACTTCTGTTACCGCCAACAATACAAGCAGCAACACCGGGAGTGGCATCATGGTGGATAGCTCAGGTCGAAGCACTATCTCGGGCAACACCTCCTACTCAAACACCGTCAATGGTGTAAACGTAAACAACTCTAGCCAGACAAACGTGAACAGCAACACCATCTATTCCAACCCCACGGGCGTCTACGTATCGGGTACAACCTCAGATGATGGTAATATTTCTGGTAACAACATATCGAACAGCAGCAGCTACGGTATCCAAGCACTCAACATGGACCATGCCTCAATCAGTAACAACCGTATCGTTGACTCAGGGGGCGCCAGCAACAACAACTCTATCTACTTCAGTGCAGCCACGAGCAACACCGACACCGGTAACGTCATCTCTGACAGCGCCGCAACAACGAACTATGCAATCAACATCTTCAACAGTAGCTCGACAGGAAATTACCTAGCTGACAACCAGCTTGGTTCTGGCGCAACTATAAACGATGCGGCGCCTACTTCGACTATCTATGGGGGTCAATCAACCACCTCGGGGACCTTCACTATCCAAAATACTGCTGCCGTACAGATAGGGACTGCAGCGAGCACGGCCACCAGCAACGTCACTATAGGAACCGGTAATGCAAGTGCTGGCGCCAGCGGAAACATCTCTCTTGATGTAGGAACTGCAACAACGACAGCCGGAACAATTTCGCTCGGTACTGCAAACACGAGCGCCATTACCATTGGGCGCTCCGGTATCACCACTACCATCCAGGGCAACGTCGGCGTTACGCTAAACGGTACGACTGGCACCACAATGGTTTGCCAAAACGGCACTAGTCTTCTCAGCTCATGTGACGCGAGCTACCTGGCGCCAACTGCAACGAACTTCATCCAGAACCAAAATACCGCCGCACAGACGACATCAAACTTCTGGGTTAGTGGCACTGGAAAAGTTGACACCGCAGTTCTGACGCCTCGACTCGACACAAACACTGCAACCTCTCTGGCGATCGGCGACACAAATGCCACCAGCATCACACTAGGAAAATCAGCTGGAACGGCGGCTGTGAATGTTTCGTCAAGCACGGTCAACCTCGGTGTCGCAACCACCGCTACAACCATGCAAGCGGTCGGCCAGACATCGGCAAACACCCAGGGCAGTAGCCTTACTATGCAAGGGGCAACCGGAAACGGCAGCGGTGCCGGTGGTAACGTAACCGTCCAAGGTGGAACCGGTGGTGCCACCAACGCAAACGGCGGTAACCTATACCTCTCAGGTGGAACTGCAGGTGGAGCAAGCACCTCAACAGGGCTCGTTATCATCAACCCACCTACAG
>CAYMMO010000032.1:0-685 GCA_964391615.1 uncultured Candidatus Saccharibacteria bacterium | reverse complement strand
AAAAGAACCTGATGGTACCGAAGACATCGCCAAAGACGCCTCCACAGAGATCAACGTCAAAAACGCCGACATCGCTGCGGTAGTGAAGATTTTTAGCAAGAAGACTAAGCGCAACTACATTCTCGACGACCGCAAATGACGCCAACTGTTATACGGGGGGTGCACTCGTTGCAAGCAACTGTACCATCGCTGCAACTTCGGTTAACGGCTCTGGTGCCATCATCGTTGGTTTTAACGCAACTGGAAAAACAGCTAGCCTGCCTGATCCAACCATCTCTACTGCTGGACGCGTCGTCTACATCACTGCCGCCAACGGCTCAAGTGAGTTCACGCTCTCCGTCAACGGCGGCGGCACCGGCAACACCATCGCTATGCGCCAGAACACAACTGCCACCATGATCTGGAACGGAAACGACTGGACGGCAGCAGGTGCGTCGAGCTCTACGACCCTCCAGTCCGCCTACGACAACACTCTCCAGAGTGCTGGTGGTGCTGAGCTAGTCGTCAGTAGTACAAGCAACACAAATGGTCTCACTATCCGCAACAGCACAACGAGCCCTGTAACTGGCACCCTCCTAAGCGTCCAGACAGCCAGTGCAGCTGGCCTCTTCCAGGTCAACGGTAACGTCACTGAGTACGCCACGAATGCTGGCTCGGAAATTGGTGGTGGAGCCGGCGGCGGCGG
>CAYMMO010000031.1:1224-8497 GCA_964391615.1 uncultured Candidatus Saccharibacteria bacterium | reverse complement strand
GCTGTTGATCTTGCCGGCGTCATCGGTCTCACTCATGAGTCCCATCGCGATACCAGAAACTGCAGCCTTCAGCGGCACGCCAGCGTCCATAAGTGCCAGGCATGAGCTACAGGTAGCCGCCATGCTGGTCGAGCCGTTCTGGCTCATGATTTCGGTGACGCTACGGATAGCGTACGGGAAATCTTCAGGTGCAGGCAGAACTGGCTCCAGGGCACGCTCGGCGAGGTAGCCGTGGCCAATTTCACGTCGTCCAGGCGAACCAAGGCGACGGACTTCACCGACAGTGTAGCCAGGTGCGTTGTAGTGGTGCATAAAGCGTCGCTCGTAGTCATTGCGCTCCATGGAGTCAACCATTTGAGAGTAGCTCAGTGGTGCCAAGGTAATGATGTTCATACCCTGCGTCACGCCGCGAGTAAAGAGACTCGAGCCGTGTGTACGTGGTAAGACTCCGACTTCGCTGGAAAGCTGACGAACTTCGGTAAGGGCTCGACCGTCAGGACGGACCTGCTTTTCGACAATACCGCGGCGTACGTCTTTGTGTAGAGCCATGGTGAACGCTTCGTCGTACTCATCACGTAACTTGTCGTAGTCTTCGACGTTTTCAGCCATGGCTTCGTGGAATGCCCAACGAATCTCGTTGACCATCTCGTTACGCTCAGGGTAAGCTTTGCGAATCGCATCGCCGAATTTGCCGTCAACCCAAGTATCAACTGCTTTTTGGATCTCGTCGTTTGGCAAAACAAGCTCGTACTCTTGTGGTGCAGTGGCGACTTTTTTAGCCAGTTCACGCTGCAAAGCGATGGCACCCTGGAACTCTTTGTGTGCCCATTCGATAGCGTCGAGCACGACGTCTTCACTGACTTCGTTTGCGCCCGCTTCTACCATCATGACACCGCCTTCAACACCAGCGACTACGAGGTCGAGGTCGCTTGCATCACGCTCTTCAGGTGTCAGGAAAGCCTTGAACTTGCCATCTACTCTGCCAACGCGAAGTCCAGCAACTGGACCGTCAAACGGTGCACCGGAAATCATAAGTGCACTACTGGCAGCAATCATAGCAATCATGTCAGGGCGGAAACTTGGGTCCATAGAAAGGACACTGCTGACTACCTGAACCTCTTGGCGGTAGCCTTTTGGAAACAGTGGGCGGATAGGTCGGTCGATGAGACGCCCGATCAGGATAGCGTCGTCACTTGGACGGCCTTCTCGTTTGATGAAACGTGAGCCAGAGATTTTGCCAGCTGCATAAAACTTTTCTTCGTAGTCAACACTCAGCGGGAAATAGTCGAGCTGAATCGGTCGTGAACCAATCTGCGTCGTACCGAGTACGACAGTGTCCGCGTAACGCACCATGACGGTAGCGGTGGTTCGAAAACCGACGCGGTTAACCTCTAGTGTAAGTGGGCGACCACAAAAATCGCCTGTAACAGAGAAGATTTCCTTCCCTGTTGGGTTAATAGTAGACATATATATGTCTCCTTCCTTATTAGTCGCAGAGTGTAACAGGTATGAAGGCTCAAAAGAGCACTCGTATCTATCACGCTCCGCGTTTGTACGCCTTTAGTATACCACCAGGGGTGCTTCCATGCTATGCTGAGGAAAAGCATAAGAGGTAGGCAGTGGTAAAGAAAACAGCAAGCGCCAAAAAGACACGGTCGCGCTCGGCAGGCAAAAAAGCTACGAGTACGTCCCTCGAAAAAGCAGTCGAACAGCTCGAGGAGTCACTCGGAACAAATGTAGATACTCCTTTGGAGGAGCTGCAGTTTGACATCACTGACGACCTGCCGGCGTATGCTCACGTGGTTGGCCTAGACGATGTCGATGGTGAAACAACCGTTGAAGTAGTCGAGCCAAAACACCATATTCACCACAGGAAGCACCACCCTGCCCTCCTCGCATCTCTCGTACTCGGTACCGGCCTGCTCATAGGTGCTGGCTGGGCTGGCTGGACGTTGTGGCAGCAAGGCTCACTAAGCCATTACCGAGTGGCTGGAGTCGAAGTCGCAAAAAACAGCGATACTTCCCTGGTTAAACGTAGTCTCGAAAGCTCACTGAAAAAATACCATTTCACCGTTGCCGTTCCTGGACAAAAGCCAGCTGAGCATAGCCCTAGTGAGGCGGGTGTCAGTCTGGACAGCGACAAAACCATTGCAAGCGTTAGCTCGGCACAAACCAAAAGTAACTGGTTGGAAAAACTAAGCTTTTGGCGTAGCTATAACCTCCCGCTTCAGCTCAAAGTAGACGAAACTAAGCTCGCGAACTTTATAAAAGACCACTTGGTAAAAACTACCGTCGAACCCAAAAATGCGACCCTGACGACCGAAACCGGAGAAGTTGTCATCACGGCCGACGCGCCAGGCGAAGGCATTACAATCACCAAGCCCAAAGAAACACTTCTTCAGCTCATCACTACTCTCAATCCGTCAAATCTACTGGGGCTTAGTAAACAAAGCATACTCGCAAGCGTTAAAGTAGCGGACCTGCAGCCGCTCAAAGCCGCAATAGACGAGGTCAGCGCCACTCCCATCGCCATCACGGTCAACTCAAAAATTTTCCGACCTAGCCAGCCTGCTATCGTCACCTGGGTTGACCCCGTCCAGGAGGGCGCCACTCAAGCTCGATTTGAGATCAACAGCGGCAAGGTCGCCGCCTGGATCGACAGCATCACAGCCCAATTCACCTCACCTGTCCAAAACGAAGTACACGCCCTCAACCCAGACGGTACGCAAAAAGTACTCACCACAGGGCGAAGTGGCTCAGAAGTTGCTGGTGGTGACCAAGCCGCAAAAGACATTGTCGCCAGTCTTGGGAAAAAACAGCCCGTCTCAAAAGTCCTCACGATCGCGAGCAAACCTTACAAAGTCATAGACGTAAACACCTACGACAAATGGCTTCTTGCCGACCTAAGCAACCACATGCTCTACGCCTACGAAAAAGATCAGCTGGTTAAATCCTTCCCAATGAGCGCAGGCGCACCCGAAACACCAACCATTGTTGGTGAGTTCAAAATATATTCAAAAGTTCGCGTACAAACCATGCGCGGCCCAAATGCCGACGGCACCAGCTACAACGTACCGAATGTTGAATGGGTCAGTTATTTTACCGGCAGTTACGCTATCCACGGTAACTATTGGCGTCCCTTGAGTGTGTTCGGAAATGTTAACACCAGCCATGGATGCATAGGTATGGTGAACGCCAACAGTCAGTGGGTCTATGAATGGGCACCGATCGGCACGCCTGTCATCACCTATAACTAGCTCTCGCCCCTGTGCTACAGTATCTCTATGGATGGCCTACGTACAATCGCTTCTCACGAGGAACTTTCTCTCTCCATGCAAGCTATGGCACAAAAAATCATACATGAGCATGGCGCGGATCGCCCCCTGTTTGTTGCTTTGCTCCGTGGTGCGGCACCGTTTGCGAGCAAGTTGATGTTTGAAATGACCGCACTGGCCCCTGAAATGCACCCTGAACTCGATTACATGATGGTAAGCACCTACGGCGACGGACGTGAAGCAGGCACGCCACGAATCGTCACGGACCTTGCGCCCGACACTATAGTGAAAGACCGCCTGGTCATCGTGCTCGATGACGTCCTGGACAAAGGAATCACTGCCGACTTCGTAACTACCTACCTCAAGCAGCGCGGAGCCAAGACCATCAAGCTGGCTGTACTCGCAACCAAAGCCGTGCCAACGCGCACCTTTGAAGCCGACTACTCATGTCTTGAGGCGCCCGACGCTTGGCTCGTAGGTATGGGTATGGATAACGCCGACACTGCGCGCGAAGCATACCGCTGGCTTGACGCCATAAAAGCAATCGAACCAACAAATCAGTCTTAACTAAAAACTCCCCTTGTGGGGAGTCATTAGTTATTTGCGGAGACCCAGTTTCTGGATAATCTCCTGGTAGGCTTTGAAGTCTTTACTCTCCAGGTATTTGAGAAGCTTTTTACGCTTTCCAACCATCTGGATGAGGCCACGGCGCGCCATGTGGTCGTGCTTGTTGGCCTGCAAGTGAGCTGTCACCTCTTTGATGCGAGCCGTCAAAACTGAGACCTGCACTTGAGGAGAGCCAACGTCGTCTTTTGACTGAGCGCCGACTTTCATAGCTTTTAACTTGTTCTCTGGTGTAATCATACCGGACTACTCTATCACATCTGTTAGCTTGTTTCAAGCTGCACTGCGGCAGCTTCGACGCTCAGCGCATTCGCGACATCATACTGCGCAATCTTCGTGCGTCGTAGCGCCACACAGTAGGCTCCAGTCTGTAGGGCTTCGCCTATGTCACTGGCCAGGCTACGTATGTACGTTCCGCTACCGACATGTGTTCGAATGCGTATGTCGGGATAGCTGTATTCAAGGAGTTCAAGACTATGGATAGTCACCTGACGCGACGGGACCTCGACCGTCTTGCCCTCACGTGCCAATTTGTAAGCACGGACTCCGCCGATTTTTATAGCGCTGTGCGCCGGCGGCGTCTGAGTAATCGTACCGACAAACGCTTCTAAACAGGTACGCACAGTATCTTCATCAGGAACAACACTGGAGACAGCGGTGATCTCTCCCTCGGGGTCACCTGTGCTACTCATACTTCCGAGACGAATTGTCGCTTCGTAGATTTTGTCGAGTTTTAAAAAATCACCGGCATTTTTGCATTCTTCACCAAGAAGAACGACAAGAAGACCAGTTGCAAATGGGTCAAGCGTGCCTGCATGACCAACTCGAAGCTGCTTTTTGGTAGGTTTAACCCCCTTCTGGGTGTACTGTGCTCGTATACTACCCCGAAGTTTTGCCACCACATCAAAACTAGTCCAGCCAGCGGGTTTATCGACAAGTAGCACGTTCTTCATCGAGACCAGTTTATACTAGAACCATGAAAAAGGTGATCATCGGTATCTTTGCCCACCCCGACGACGAAGCATTTGGTCCTTCGGGCACACTCATGCTCGAGAAAGATGCCGGAGCAGACATACATCTGTTTACGCTCACCGCTGGCGAAGCTGGTGAAAACCCTGACAGCCTACACAACCTCGGCGAGACTCGCTTGAAAGAATGGCGAGCCGCAGGAGAGCTTATAGGTGCAACGTCGATGCATCACCTAGGATACAAAGATGGCACACTCTCCAACCTCAGCCTGCTCGAAGCAGCCGGCACTGTCGAAGCAAGCATCCGTAAACTGTTGGATACCTACGACGACAACACTGAAATTGACTTCATGTGCTTTGACCTAAACGGTATATCGGGACACATAGACCATATCGTTGCCTCCCGGCTCGCTTGTCTTGTCTTCTACCGTCTACGGGCAATCGACAAGCGCCTAAAACGCCTGCGACTATTTTGCATACCCCAAGAAGCAGCACCCAGCATGAATACGCAATGGCTATTTATGGAACCAGGACGTACGCATGACGAAATTCACGAAATCATCGACGCTACAGCTCTGTCTGAGCGAATAACCGAAGTCATTCGTTGCCATAAAACCCAGCGTGGCGATGGTGAAGGCCACATCGAACGACTCGGCGATCGCCTGGGTATGAACTATTTCTTGATCAAAGACTAGTGACTACTGGCCGGGGATCTTGAACTGTGCCGGATCGGTAGAGACCGGTGCTGTTGGCAGACCAGACAGTTCGGGCGCCACTACCGGTGTTTCCGGCATCGGTGCTGGTTCATTTGGAAGCGGTGGCAATGTAGAAAAGTCTGGTAGCGGAGGAAGCGGTGGTGCGACAGGCGCAGGCTCGGCACTTGGTGACGCAGGCGCTACAGGTGGAAACGACTCTACAACCGGCGCATCTTCATGAACAACTTCTACTCCTGGAAGTGCACCAGCGCTCTCAACAGGCTGCCCGGCGGGGTTGAATGGCATGGCGTTGAGTACTGCATCGACTGCAGCTCTGGCGTCCTCTGCTGCCCTACCTCGGGTTTGAGAATCAATGTCTGCGAGTGTTGGTTCGGCTTCATTTTGCGCAATTGGTGCTGGCTCATAGCTCAGCGTGTCGTCAGCATGACTCTGGAAGGTGTCATCGGCTGCTGGAATGGCCGGTTCTGGTGCCGAGAGATCCTGGACAGGCTCAACTGGAGCGACCGGGAAAGGCTCGTCCAGGTTATCGATACCAGGAAGATCTGGAACAACCGGTGCAGCGTCAACTACGCCAGTCGTATCATGGCTTAAGATCTGGTGGTTTGTCGAAAGTTCTTCTTCGTGTCGCTTTTCTTCCTCTGCTTCAGAGGTAGTCGCGTTAAGTGTGCCACCAAAAGTTGGGGTAGCGGTACTACCGTCACCGTCACTACGCCACGTCCTCCGACCCTTTTTGATCATAGAAGTGTCATCGGCAGCTTCACTTACATCTTGCGATGCTTTTTCAAGATCCTTTTGGAGATCCGCTACTGACAAGCTCGGCTGTACCGGACCGTCGGAGGCAAGCGCCAAATCTTCGGCCAGTTCATCTTCAGGAGTTTGAGGCTCTTCGGCTACTACCGGTGCCTCGTGAGCAATCTCAAGCGATCCATCGTCGGCTACTGGCTGTTCAACCTTGGTTGATTGGTCTTGGACCAAAGGAACTGTACCGTCAGCAGAAACCTGATCAGCAAGCTCATGTCCCTGTTCAAGTTTTGTCGCAATAAGCTGCTGGTTTGCACCTGCCGCCATAAGCTGTGCGGACATAGTCATGACGCGAGGACTTGTGTGCTCGTTGCGGAACCGGTCAGTTGCCGAAACGATACCGGTTAGAAGCGCTGTAGCAATCTGCTCGTCGAGCAGACCAGACTGCAGGGCTTCGCTAAGACTCATAAGCATCTCACAGAGGCTGCTAACGCCACTGTCACTCCAGTCGATAGCTCCCAGCGAGCTCTTTTCACCGTTTGCGTTGATCGTAATAACTGTTGCGTCATGTAGAATTCGCCCGTGAGCCGTAATGGCTACGTCGAGGTCTTCGCGCTTCTCGACTCCGAGAGCCAAGATAAGTTCAACATTGAAATCGCCCTGAGAGAACTGGAGATCCTTTTCAGAAATCACCGTCTTGTATGGGGTGATGAAGATACGAACGACGTCATCCTCAACCTTGTAGCGCAGACGGTCGGCCTTTTCCTTGTCGAGCGCAATTATGAAGTCACGCAGGCTGTCGACAGTATTTTCAAACGTCTTTTCGGGTTCTAGAAAAGTTATTGCAGGCGGTACTGCACCGCTAAATACCGCTGTTACATGCTTGTCCAAACGATTCAACATGAGACTCAGTGCAAGTGCAGCACTTAGCTCATCGACTGACGGGTTA
>CAYMMO010000031.1:0-1214 GCA_964391615.1 uncultured Candidatus Saccharibacteria bacterium | reverse complement strand
GGAGCTTCGCCGTGCTTAAATGAAGCTGCGGCAGGATGTTTGTTGAACTTTTTATGCGCTCAACAATTTGCTGTTTTGCATTTGGTTCTGTTTGCATTTTTGTCTCTGTTTTTAGTGGGATTTGCCTAAACTATATCACGCTCAACCATAAGCGTCAACAGGAGTCGATGCTAATTTGAGGTGGTGTCGGTACCGGTGTTGTACGTGTCGAGGTTAAACTCCGAATTCGCGTCAGTGGTCGAATCGGTAGTTGAGTCACCGCTACTCGAGTCGAACATACTTGAGTTGTAGTCATAGCTGTCGGTACTTTTAACCTGTTTTGGGTTCATGGTGGTGATGGTAACAGCAACTAAAATTCCAACTAAAACAACGCCGAGCACCGCAGTTGGAACGAGATTTGCCTGAGCTTTGACAAGCCGTTTGTCGTGCCAAAAAAGCAGGACAGTCATACCAAGCGCATAGAGACTACTCAGCACCTCTATGGCGATGTTCTTACCCGATGCGTCCCCTGCTGTTGCGGCTGAGATTGGTGCGTACATCAGGCTTGCGAGTGCAGTAATGCCCCACACGACAAGAACCGCTTGCCAAACGGCACTAGCTACTTGTTGAGGACGACCAAAAGCACTAGCGTCCTTCTGGGCCCGATCGAGTCGCATGCTGGTTATGACGTACACCGCTCCAAACAAAGCGCCGTAGATTAACACATAGAGATTGAAGGTACTGAGATCAAAGAACATGAACTCACTCGGTTCTGACAAGAAGTAGTTAAGGAGCGTCCACGTCAGATACGAGGTCGAGGCAAGCAACGATACCCCCGAAAGCATCCGCACCAGGTAGAGTCCTAAATTACCTACCCCCACTGGCTCATCAAACGCTGCAACTGGTGACGAAGCGGTTACTACCACGGGTGCTACATCTTCGTGAGCTGGTATTTGCTGAGCAAAACTTGGTGCTGGAGTCTCCGGAGCCGAAGGGACAACTTGCGGCATCGCCACAGGCTCAAGGGTGTTATCTTCCGGTGTTACGGTTGGCTCAATATTCATAGAATCTCACCCTTTCAGCTATGTGCTTATGCTTTTTCTGAAGTATACCACGGAGTTCGCCCCTTAGCTAACAGAGGGGGACCCCTTTACAGATTGGCCTTCTTTCGTTATAATTCCTTAGATTGTTTTAGCAGCTCTAAAGAGTCAGAAAAGGAAGTAATAACAGTGCCC
>CAYMMO010000030.1:0-8527 GCA_964391615.1 uncultured Candidatus Saccharibacteria bacterium | reverse complement strand
CAAAACTGCTGGGCTGCTTCACCTCGCGGTGGGTTTCGCTTGCTCGTCTCTTTGGCGCCTGCGGAACTCGCCAGAAACCTGGCTCAAACAGTCCTCGCCGCGCAAGGAGCCAACCTCACTCCACCCTCCGGAGCCTCCAGACGCCCAGACTCATAGCGACAATAGCCAGAACCGGCCAAAAACATATGACTATAGTTACTGGTTTTTGGCACGTCCTCGCGAATGACTCGTCGCAACCACCTCGGTGCGCCTTGGGCGACTTCACAGTGGCGGTGGGTCGCAGGCTGTCGCGTGAGCGGCAGAGGGGCACTCTCGACTGACCCGATTCAGATGTTCGTAAAACACACAATCTAATAAGACCGAGGACTGTTTGAGCCAGGTTTCTGGCGAGTCCCGCAGGTGATTGTGTGCTTTTACAACAGATGAGTCGAGACACCAAGAGCCGTGCCTAGCGTTCTTTGCTCCTTTCTTCGCAATGAAAGAAAGGAGGCGTTGCTTCTTCCGCCGAAGAAGTGCTGCCGTCTTTGGCAAAAAGAACACCTTAACTGCTATACTTTCATATAGAAATAAGGAGCAAAAATGAATCTCAAAGATCGTATAAACGCTGATCTGAAAACAGCCATGTTGGCACGTGACGAATTTCGCACCACGACACTTCGTGGCCTCAAAGCTGCCATCTTAAACGAAGAAGTCGCCAAAGGCCTCCGCGAAGAAGGGCTGAGCGACGACGCCATAGAGCAGTTGATCGCACGCGAAGCAAAGAAGCGCGACGAAGCGGCAGGGTTGTTTGAGCAGGGCGGAAACCAAGTGAGTGCCGACAAAGAGCGAGCCGAAAAAGTCCTACTGAGCGACTATCTACCTGAGCAAATGTCGAGCGACGACCTAAAACAGCTCGTGGCCGATGTGGTTGCAGAGCTCAAGCCAGAAGGTATGAAAGACATGGGCCGCGTGATCGGTGCCGTGAAAGCCAAGGCGGGTAACGCGGCTGACGGCGCTCTGATAGCGCAACTCGTCAAGGACAGTCTAGCGTGATAGTCTTTTTTGGCCCGGCTGGAGCCGGAAAAAGTATGCAAGGGCAGATACTGTCTGCTCGTCATGGCTGGCGCTGGCTGAGCGCAGGGCAGTTACTTCGTGACACTCATGACCCGGAGTTGATCGCTCACATGCAAACAGGTCAACTAGTGTCCGAAGATGTCATACAGAATGTTATGAAGCAGGCACTTATAGAAGCGAAGGACATCGAGCGCGTCATACTCGACGGCTACCCTCGAGAACTTGGGCAGGCACAGTGGCTGATCGACACCGAACCGGAACACGAGCAGTCGATAAGCCTCGTCGTAGTTCTCGAAGTGCCTCGTGGTGAAGTGCTGCGACGCTTGCAGGTGCGTGGACGAACTGACGACACGCCAGAAGCCATAGAAAAACGCCTACAAGTTTATCGCCAAGAAATTTACCCGATACTCGACTACCTAAACGATCGTAGTGTACCGATAGTCCACCTGGACGGAACCGGCACGGTTGGGCAAGTGCACGACCGCATAGAAGCTGAGCTAGTAGCTCACGGAGTAGTGAGCGAGTAATGGCATTTGGAAAAACGAAAACTGAAGCCGAAATCCAGGCGATGCGCGATGGTGGCAAACTGTTGGCGCAGATATTTGATGGACTCAGGAAACAAGTAAAACCTGGAGTCACCGAGCTTGAACTCGATGCTTGGGTGTCGGCAGAGATCAAAGCACTTGGTGCCGAAGCAACCTATAAAACTCCAGAAGTAAACTTTCCAGGTGCAATTTGTATATCGCTCAACGACTGCATTACGCACAGTATCCCGACCGAGTACGTACTAAAAAAAGGTGACCTGGTTGGTTTTGACCTCGTCATCACCTACAAAGGTATGAAAACCGACAGTGCGTTTACTATGCTGGTGGGTGAAGAACCAACTGGCGAAATAAAGAAGTTACTCGATATGACTGAGCGCAGTCTCTATGCTGGGATCGACGCCATAAAAGGTCCAGTACGGGTTGGCGATATCTCGGCGGCAGTTGAAGGGGTGCTTGTAGGTGCAGGACTTGGGATCGTACGCGATCTTGTAGGACACGGTATCGGCCACAGTATGCATCAGGCACCGGACATACCAAATTACGGGCAGGCCGGGTCTGGGTTCTTGCTTGAGCCAGGTGACACGATAGCGATCGAGCCTATGGCCACCCTTGGCGGAGACGACATAGTCATGGAGGCAGACGACTGGGGCATCTCGACACTCGACGGCAGCTTGTCGGCACAATTTGAACACACGGTGCTCATACTTCCTGACGGCGTGGAAGTTCTGACACAGCTCTAAACCTTTGTTTTTGTTCAGACAGGGTAGTAAACTTATTCGAAAGAGTAAGTTAGGGTATAATAAAGCTTATGCAAGAAGTATCTCGATACGCCGTAGGTCTCGATGTAGGCACGACGCAAGTACGTGCCGTTGTCGGTCACCTCGAGGCGGGGCAAGAAAAACCAAACATCATAGGTATCGGCGTTGAGCCAAATGCCGGTATGCGCAAAGGTACCGTTGTCAATCTCGTAAACACGGCACAAGCGATCGACAAAGCCTTAGAAGCGGCTGAACGCATGAGCGGACACCAAGTAAATGAAGTGACTGTCAGCGTGAATGGCGCACATGTGCTCAGTATGAGCAGCAAAGGTGTTATAGCAGTCGGACACGAGATAAACGAGACCGACGTCGATCGTGTCATAGAAGCAGCAACTGTGTTGCAGCTGCCTGCCAATCGCGAAATTCTCGAAGTAACTCCACGAAGCTTCCAGCTTGATGGCCAAGAGAACATAAAAGACCCACTCGGTATGTCGGGCGTTCGCCTCGAAGTCGACGCGCATGTTATAACGGCGCTTGGTCCACACCTGAAGAACCTAGAGAAAGCCTGTGAAATGACCGAAACACACGTGAACCAGCGTGTGCTGAGTGGCCTAGCGGCTGCTCGCGCAGTTTTGACCGAGCAACAGATGGAAAATGGCGTCGTGCTCGTCGACATCGGTGGTACGACAACAAATGTCATAGTCTTTGAAGAAGGCGACCTTCAGCATGTTTCAGTGCTACCTATCGGCAGCGTCAACATCACTAACGACCTGGCCATCGGACTAAAGACCGACCTCGACATCGCTGAAAAGGTAAAACTAGAGCACGCAGTCGCTGTTGAAGCCGCACACAAGAACAGTAGTAAGAAAGCGGTTGTGAAGATCGACAAAGCTTCTTTTGAATTTGACGTCGAAGACATCGACATGATCGTTGAAGCGCGACTGGAAGAGATCTTTGAACTCGTCGACAAAGAACTAAAGAGCATCGGTCGCTCGTCGAAGCTTCCTGGTGGAGTGGTTCTGACGGGTGGTGGTGCATTGCTGCCGGGAATCGAAGAATTTGCCAAAAGTGCACTAAAACTAAGCGCCCGCGTGGGTCGTCCAACCGGCCTTGGTGGGTTGACTGACCAAGTCGAAAGTCCAGCATTTGCTGGTGCTGTAGGGCTCATGTTTACTGACCTTCGCGGTGAAACAACCGGTTCAAGCCATGGTCACGGACCAAGCAAACCAGGAAAAAGTGGCGATATGCTTGGCTCTCTCACCTCAAAAATAACAGGGGTGTTTGGTAAATTTCGTTCATAAAATGTATACACTCGGCGTTCGCGCCATGGCGGGTGGGTACATAGTTGATGCAGGGTTGGTTGACACACGTCATACGTGTATACTTATAGTGAACAAAAGCGAGGAAATACTATGCCAGAAGTAAAACCGGGAGACATCCAGACCTTTGCTACCATCAAAGTCATTGGCGTTGGTGGTGCAGGTGGTTCAGCAGTTAACCGCATGAAAGAAGCAGGGCTGACGGGCGTTCAGTTCATAGCCGTCAACACGGACGCGCAAGCGCTCCATAATTCTAAGGCTGACGTGAAACTACACATCGGCAAAGACGTTACGCGTGGTCTTGGTGCCGGCGCCGACCCAGCTGTGGGTCAAGCCGCTGCCGAAGAATCAGAAGAAGAACTACGAAAGGCCATAGAAGGCGCTGACATGGCGTTTGTCACCATAGGTGCAGGTGGTGGAACTGGTTCTGGTGCTGGTCATGTGGTTGCGCGAATTGCTCGCGACATGGGCGTACTTGTGGTTGGTGTTGCGACGAAGCCATTTAGCTTCGAAGGTGAAAAGCGCCGTGCAAACGCTGAGTGGGCTATCGCTAACCTCGGCAAACACGTCGACACACTCATCACCATACCGAACGATCGACTCTTGCAGACCATCGATCGCCGTACTCCGCTGCTTGAGACCTTCAAAATTGCCGACGACGTCCTTCGCCAAGGTGTCCAGGGCATTTCTGAGCTGATCACCGAGCATGGACTGATCAACCTCGACTTTGCAGACGTCAAAGCCATCATGAGCAACGCTGGCAGTGCGCTCATGGGCATCGGACGTGCAAGTGGGGACAACCGGGCCGCTCAAGCCGCACAGCAAGCTATAGAGTCACCACTCATCGAAGTTTCAATCGACGGTGCCAAGGGCGTGCTGTTCAATGTGACTGGTGGTTACGACATGTCGATGAGCGAGATCCAGGAAGCAGCCGAACTCATAACGAGTGCAGTCGCACCTGATGCAAACATCATCTTTGGTGCAACGCTGAAGCCTGACATGGAAGACGAGCTGATCATCACGGTTATTGCGACTGGCTTCGACAGTCAGTATTTCCACGAACAAGCCGCTGCGCTTTCTAGCATGGCGCTGACTGGCGCACCTGTAACTGGCCTTCATGAAGACGAAGAAGAAGAGGCTGAGCCTTCGATCCATGACATAGAAGCCGCCAAGGGCGGTCGTGTAACCGAAGAGCCTGTAGCGGAACCTCAGGGTAGCCTAGCGGACGACGAAACTCCAACGAACATCTGGGAGAACGTCGACGAGGACGAATCCGACACACCAGCCTTCTTGCGTCGCCGCAAGAAAAAGAAAGACAAGTAAACAATCTAAAACGCCTCCAGATGGAGGCGTTTTAGACCCGCCAGAAGATTCGACGAGGTTCGAATACTCTGGTGGTGTGAGACAGGAGAAGGCCCCACACCTGGCCATATGAAGTTGGATGGCGGCGTGGTGGGCGCTACTTACAGCCCTTGGTGACGTTGTACGCCAGGCCGATGCTGACGGCCGTGATGCCGATGGGCAGCCATAGCGGGAGGCCGTCGGCTGCCCAGACATAGGCAACGACGAAGATCGTCAGCGTGAGCGCGATGGCACCAAGGGCGCGTCGCGTGCGGCTTCGAGCTTCTTCGGTCATGTGCGGTGCGGGTGGGTTGTGCACGACGTTTCCTTCCTAGCGAAGCCCGAGAACGGGCAGGACGTTGTTGAAGACGACGTAGACGCCCACCCCAATGGGGATCAGCGTCATGATGACGATCAGCCCGATGAGGAACCAGTCTCTGGCTCCATGCGGCATCTCGACGGGCAACTTTACGCCCATGGTTTTTCTCCTGTCTCGTGCTGTACCCGGGGAGGGTGCAGCGGTGGAATGTGCGGTTCGAAAGTCCTTATGAGACTTCCGATCAGACTATCTATTATAGCAAAAAAAGACTAAAAAGTCAATACAAGGAGGTTATGCGGGAGACAGGAGACTGTAGCCCGCAGGGTTGGATGAGGGCTTGAGGGCCGGGCTACGGAGCGGAGTCAAGATAGAATCCGAGAAATAGCCCGAAGTAGAAGGTCGACCACACGGGGGCGTAGATGAGCAAGAAGCCCAGTCCTAGCCCCACGGCCGACACTAGTGCGCTGAGAGCGATGATGAGTGCTTCGCCCGTGCTCTGGATGATGGCGTCGCTGATGGGCGCGTTGTTCCGTCGAGTGTTCATTTGCCTGTCTCCTGTCTCGGAAGGTGCCGCCAAGGGGCAACACTCATACCGTATGACAGCGTCGAGGCATTTGCAAGCGAGAGCACGATAGGGTTAAATAAATGTAGTAACAGAGATATTTGGCATAACCACTATATGTTGCACAAAATACACTTGCAAAGCGCTATATGTGGGGGCTATAGTAAGGACTAGCTACACACGAATTGGGGAGTGTAGGGTGTCGTTAACAGAGAAAAAGGGAGAAAAGAACGAATGAAATGTCCGCAGTGCACGCACGATGATGCAAAAGTAGTCGAGTCTCGAGACGCTAGCGATGGTGACGCCATCCGACGACGACGCGAATGCCTAAAATGCAAACATCGTTATACGACCTACGAACGAATCGAACGACCAAACCTTGCCGTCATAAAAAAAGATGGTGAACGTGAGTTGTTTGACCGCAAAAAGTTGTACGCAGCGCTGCACCGTTCAATCGGCAAGTTCTTTAACTCAGATGTCGAGATCGAGGAAATGGTCGCTCGCGTTGAAGATCAACTGTACGCAGATGGTAACAGCGAGGTCAACTCACGGGTGATTGGCGATCTTGTCCTGGCCGAACTTGCGAAACGCAACGAAGTTGCCTATGTGCGATTTGCGAGCGTGTATCGTGAGTTCAAGAGTCTAAGTGAGTTTGAAGAAGCCTTGAAGCAACTTCGCGTTCATCCTTAATTTTCTTTGTTAGGCGCAGGTTTCGTAGTCTGTCTGTGGAGGTCAGAGTATGAAAAAACAAATACAATTTTAAAAAACTAAGTGAGGGGAGAAAACAATATGGCACAGGCAGTGTCTGCGCTTAGCATGGCGCGATATTTTACAGAAGCGGGCAAACATCCGTACGACCAGTTTACGTGGGTAAAGCGTGAATCGAAGATCACAAACCCAGGAACCGGCAAAGTTGTTTTTGAGCAACAAGACGCTGAATTTCCTGATTTTTGGTCACAGAACGCGATCAACATCGTCGCCCAAAAGTATTTTTATGGAACGCCTGGTACGCCACAGCGCGAAAAAGGCTTGAAAGACCTCGTCGATCGCGTGGTCGACACCGTTACTCGCCACGGCTATGAAAACGGCTACTTTGTCGATGAAGCCGAAGCTGACACGTTTAACTCCGAGCTCAAATACATCCTCGTCACGCAGCGGGCTGCGTTTAACAGTCCTGTATGGTTCAACATCGGCGCACCTGACCGCTCACAGCAAGCCAGCGCGTGCTTTATCCTGAAAGTCGAAGACACATTGCCAAGTATCCTCAACTGGTACCGTGAAGAAGGAATGATCTTTAAGGGCGGTTCTGGCGCGGGACTCAACCTGTCGGTAATTCGCTCGAGCGTAGAATCACTCAGTAGCTCTGGCGGAAAAGCTAGTGGTCCTGTGAGCTTTATGCGCGGTGCTGACAGCTCAGCCGGAACCATACAAAGTGGTGGCAAAACACGCCGCGCTGCAAAGATGGTCATCCTGAACGTAGATCACCCTGACATCGAAGAGTTTATATGGTGTAAGGCACGCGAAGAGCGCAAAGCATTCGTGCTTGCCGAAGCCGGCTTTGACATGGGGCTGAACGGCCACGACATGGTCAGTATCCAGTACCAGAACGCCAACAACTCAGTGCGCGTCAACGACGACTTTATGCACGCAGTTGAAAAGGGCGATGACTGGAACCTCGTGGGCGTGAAAGACAAGAAAACCTACAAGACTTTGAAGGCGCGTGAGCTTTTCCGAGAAATCGCTGAAGCCGCTTGGGAATCGGCAGACCCTGGTATGCAGTTCGACACCACCATCAACGACTGGCACACAACGCCAAAAGCAGGTCGAATCAACGGCTCGAACCCATGCTCTGAATACATGCACCTCGACAACAGCGCCTGTAACCTCGCGAGCCTCAACTTGCTCAAGTTCCTTAACCGCGACGGAAGTTTTGACATCGCTGCCTACAAGCACGCCATTGAAGTAGTATTTATGGCACAGGAGATTTTGGTTGGCTACAGCGAATACCCAACTGAAAGTATCGACAAAAACGCTCGCGCCTACCGCGAACTAGGTATGGGCTACGCAAACCTTGGTGCGACACTCATGGCCAAGGGCCTTCCATATGACAGTGCCGAAGGTCGTGCCTTTGCAGGAGCGTTGACCGCCATCATGACGGGTCACGCCTACGCAACCAGTGGACGCATCGCCAAGCGTGTCGGTCCATTTGCTGGCTACGCAAAAGACAAAGAGGGTATGAACCGCGTGCTTCGTAAGCACCGTGATGCTGTCAACGACATCGACGTCAGCCTGGTGTCTGAAGACTTGCTGCAGACTGCCGCAGAAGTGTGGGACGATGCCGTAGCGCTGGGTGAAAAGTTCGGTATGCGAAACTCACAGGCGACTGTGCTGGCGCCAACAGGTACGATCGGGTTCATGATGGACTGCGACACGACCGGTGTCGAGCCTGACTTTAGCCTGACTAAGTTCAAGACACTTGTTGGTGGTGGAAGTATGGTTATCGTCAACCAGACCATTCCGCGTGCGCTCAAAACTCTTGGATACAGTAAGACCGAAGCCGAAGCGATCGTCGACTACATCCACGAGCACGGAACGGTTGTTGGTGCGCCTGCGCTTAAGGAAACTGACTA
>CAYMMO010000029.1:0-8595 GCA_964391615.1 uncultured Candidatus Saccharibacteria bacterium | reverse complement strand
GGAAGTAAACTCAGACCAAGTCCAGGCAGCAAGCCTCTTTAGTCAGCTTGGAGCCGATGTCGTTATAGGCACCGGCCCGCACGTGTTGCAACGGGCGGAAGTGCTGAAGCGTGACGGCGGTCTTCAGACCTTTGTCTGGTACTCCATAGGTAACATGCTGAGTTCCCAACTGGCTGTCGACGAACTTACAGGCGGGGTCGCTGGCTTTGAGGTCACCAAACAGGACGGCAAGATTTCGGTCAAGAACTTTACGTTTAAAGGAACCTTTATGAGCTATAGCTGGTCGGCAGCAGACAAAGCAGCCGAAAATCTGTTAGCTCGCAAGAACTTGCAACTGCGGCCACTGTCCAGCGTCTTAAGTACAGATATAAAGTCTATGTTCCCCGGTGAAACGGCGCAAACTCGCATAGATTTCGTTCATGAAACCATCGGTAGCGAAGCGGGCGTAGTGTTTACTCCGTAGCTATCAGTTTCTGGTCAAGTAATTTCTGACGAGTTGCCTGCAGGTAGCCGTAAGCCTCGTCGAGTGTCAGCCCACTGTCATGAAGAGCCCGGGCTAAGTCTTTACCAACGTAGCGGAAATGCCACGGTTCGTACTGGTACTTGGTGACATCTGTCTTGTCTGCAGGGTAGCGCAAAACAAACCCGTACTCGAAGGCATGAGCTGCGAGCCATTTAGCTGCGTCGGTATCTGCGAAACAGGTTTCCAGGTAGCACGAGCGGTTCGTCAGACTGATGTCAAATGCCAGGCCTGTCTGGTGCTCACTTTGACCTGGTTTGGCACTAAACTTGTTAGCCTCTGTTTCGCCGCTGACCCGCACGTAATTGTCATAGTACGTCTTTTGCAGTGTGTAAGATCGGTATCCACTTGCCAGCATGATGTCGTACCCGGCTGCTTTTGCGGCAGTGAACAGCGCTTCGACCATCGGCACGATGTCGCTACGCAGCGACAGTTCGTCGGCTGACTTTGAGGTATTGAGCGCGATGCTTAGGCGTGAGATCGATGCTGGAGCGTAGCTGACGTCAGCCAATGGGTGGTCTTTACTTACGACTACCCAGAGACTTGAAGACTTTTGGTAGTCTTCTTTGAGCGCAGGTATTGCACTGGCACCTGGTAGTGCCAGTTGGACCTCGGTGTTTTTCTGGGTTACAGCAGGTTTTTGCGTGGGCGCTTGTGGTGTGGGCCTGCTCTGCAAGAACAGGTATACGCAAGTTGCAGTCACTGAAGACACTATAACCCCTGTGACTAGCCACCAAACGCGTTTCATATGGTCATTGTATCACTTGCCGCATATCGTCAGAGCTTTTACACTAGCAGTATGAAACCTGACGAGCCCATGGAAGGATTTGTCTCTCGACGCGGAAAGCGAGTGACTGCAGACAGTGTTAACGTCAGTGAACTCTCTATAGACAACGTACCGGGAGAAGCGTTGGACGAGTACAAAACACCTCGCAAGCCATCTTCGGACCTCTATAAAAAGAAATGGGTGTGGATAGCCGTACTCATTTTGATCGCAGTACCGGTGCTGTCCGGAGAGTTGCTTACTTGGCGGTACGGTTCGAGTGCGACAGGAGCAAAAAACAAGCTCTCGGAAGTTGTCTCGAAGTCGGTACTGTCAGTGCAGACGAGCAGCAGCCTTAGTGCTGCTCAGATCGGGCAAATTACCGACAAAGTCGATGGTATCGCCTCTGGCATGTGTCCTGGGAGTTTTCTAGACAACGCAGCTATGTTGTATCCGCGTGCAAAATCAGCGCACAGTGAGTGTGTAGCAGCTCAGGAAAAGTATTCAGCACTCGCTACGTCACTTCGACAGTACGAGACAGAGCGTCGATACCTAGAACAACTCGGAGCACTTGTTCGGCCGCTGGGCGAGCCGCTAAGTGAAAAGTTTGCCGTTATTGGAAGCCAACTCGACATGTGGCAGCGCGCCACCGAAGGTATGCAAAAGCTTTCACCGCCAGACACTATGCGTATTGCCCATACCGACCTCACAAAGCACGCTGACGCTATACGAGGACTGTGGTCAAAGCTGCTGAAGGCCTATGACGATCAGGATTCAACGACCTTTTCCAAGACCTCAAATGCACTCGCTGGTGAGTACAAGAAATTCCAGATCTCTCATGACACCTTCAGCAGTCTGCATGAGTCATCGCAGGCAAAGATTACGACCGCTTTTCAGCAAATCTAGAGAATTTATCAATCATTTGGCAGGTGTTGACAACACCGGTCATACTCTGGTACAATCGACTGGTTAGAAATATTAGTTTCTCGAGCGAATTGGTAAGTCCGACAGATGAGGATACTGCCAAATGCCGAGAATTTTAAGTGGGAAGAGGGAAGTATGAAAACCCTACTCGGTACCAAAATTGGTATGACCCAAATCATCGGCGAAGATGGCGCAGCAGTTCCTGTTACGCTCGTCAAAGCTGGCCCCGTCACAGTCACTCAGGTAAAGACTGTGGAGAAAGACGGCTACAACGCTGTCCAGGTGGCATATGGTGAGGGTAAGAACCTGAGCAATGCCGTGAGTGGCCACGTTAAGGCCGCAAAGGTAACACCAAAAGTCATCCGCGAAGTTCGCGTTGGTGAGCTAGGTGAACACAAGGTCGGTGACAGTTTCGACGTCACCGTTTTTGCCGTTGGCGAGACAGTCGACGTCACGGGTACAAGCAAAGGTAAAGGTTTTGCTGGTACGGTTAAACGACACAACTTTAACACCTCAAAAAAGACACACGGTGGCAACGGAAACGTTCGCAAACCTGGTTCTATCGGGTCTATGTACCCGCAGAAAGTCTTTAAGGGCAAGCGTATGGCTGGCCGCATGGGTCATGACCGAGTTACGGTCAAGAACCTGGTTGTTGCCTACGTTGACGCAGAGCTTGGCCTGATCGGCCTCAAAGGCGCTGTGCCCGGCCCACGAAAAGGCATCGTAACCATCGGAGGGAAAGCATAATGGCTGATACACAAGCAAAAACTACCCTTCCTAAAGGCGTCTTCGCAGTTGAGGTGTCAAACCACCAACTTCTGAAGCTGGCCTACGATAGCTACCTTGCAAACGCACGTCTTGCGTCTGCAACCACCAAGCAGCGCGGTGAAGTCCGCGGTGGTGGTAAAAAGCCATGGAAGCAGAAAGGTACCGGTCGTGCTCGTTTCGGAAGCTCACGCAACCCAATCTGGCGCGGTGGTGGTGTCGTCTTTGGTCCACGTGGCAACGAGAACTACACTCTGAAACTTTCAACTACTACCAAGCGTGTCGCACTTCGCCAGGCACTCAGCCTCGCGAACAAAGACAAGCAGATCCATGTCCTCGACGTTCGTACGACCGGCAAGACTAAAGAGATCGCAGCTTTCCTCGAGAAGAACAAACTTGAGCGCCGCGTACTGATGGTTGTCGACAAAAAGACACCTGAGCTGCTCCGCGCAACAAACAACGTCCAGAACGTTCTACTTGTAAGTGCGAAATACCTCAGTGTCTACCACATCCTAAACGCCGACGCGATCGTCATGACGCCTGCCGCACTTGCTGTTGTAAGTGAATGGCTTGCACAGACCGCTAAGCCTAAGGCTGTAGCCGCTAAGACTGCCAAGGGAGGAGAAAAATAATGTTGATCCTAACCCCCCGAGTCTCCGAGAAGGCTTACAAACTTCACGGCGAAGGCACTTATGTCTTCAATGTGCCTATGAGTGCCAACAAAGCTGGTGTTATGGCTGCCCTCAAAGAGCAGTACAACGTAGCCGCTTCGGATGTTCGACTTGTTATCCAAAACGGTAAGCCAGTCCGAGCCACACGTGGCAAGCGCCAAAACCCTGGCACCGCACTTCGCACCAAGACGAAGAAAGCCTACGTTCGCCTCGCTGGTGACGCAAAGCTTGAACTCTTCAAAGAAGAAAGTGAGGAGAAATAACCATGGCGCTTAAACAGTACAAACCAACGACCAACGGTCGTCGCGGTATGACCAGCCAGGACTTTTCTGACATCACTACTCGCAAGCCGCTCAAGAGCTTGATCAAGATCAAGAAATCAACTGCTGGACGTAACAACACTGGTCGTATCACGACCCGTCACCGCGGTGGTGGCGTTAAGCAGTACTACCGACTCATGAACCATCAGCTCGCTGCCGGAACTGTCGCTACGATCGAAGAGATCGAGTACGACCCGAACCGCAGCGCACGTATTGCTCGTGTCAAAGACCAGCACGGTCTGTACCACTACATACTTGCCGACAAGAACATGAAAGTTGGTTTGAAGATCGCTGCTGGCCCAGAGGCTGCAGTTGAGACAAGTAACCGACTTCCACTCAGTAAGATCCCTGTTGGTACTCAGATCTACAACATCGAAATCCAAGCCGGCAAAGGTGGTCAGATGGTTCGTGGAGCAGGCACCAAAGCGCAGCTTATGGCCCGTGAAGGCAACTACGCACAGGTCAAACTTCCATCAGGTGAAGTTCGCCGCTTCCGCGTTGAATGCATGGCATCTATCGGTGTTGTCGGTAACGAACAGCACCAGAACGTCAAGATCGGTTCCGCCGGTCGCAAACGTCGCATGGGTATTCGCCCAACTGTTCGTGGTGTCGTCATGAACGCCGCAGACCACCCACACGGTGGTGGTGACGGTGGACGTCATGGTTCTGGTAAACCGCCACGTACACCATGGGGTCAGTTGACACTTGGATACCGTACCCGACGCCGCAAAGACGTCAGCGGATTAATAGTTAAGAGTCGCCATGAAGCGAAGAGGAAACGAGGCTAGTTATGAGTAGATCACTCAAAAAAGGTCCGTTCATCGACTTCAAGCTCGCTAAGAAAGTGGCGGCGCTTGGTCCAGACGATCGAACGGTCATCAAAACGTGGGCACGCGCAAGTACTATCACTCCAGAAATGGTTGGTCGTACCATCGCTGTTCACAACGGTCGTATGCACGTACCGGTATATGTTTCGGAAAACATGGTTGGTCACAAACTCGGTGAGTTTTCTCCAACCCGTAAGTTCCGCAAGCACGGTGGAAAGGACAAGAAGTAATCATGGCTGTTAAGACAACACGTGCCGTAGCTAAAGGTGTAAGCCTGGCTCCACGCAAGGTTAGCCTGGTTGCTCACCTTGTTCGCGGTCGCAGCGTTGCTGACGCCCTGATCATTCTAGATCACACGCCAAAGCGCGCAGCAAAGACCATTGCAAAGGTTATCAAGAGCGCAAAAGCAAACGCCGTCACTACGCACGGTATCCAGGAGAAAGACTTGGTCATTCAGACACTGACAGTCACAGCCGGTCCTCGCCTGAAGCGTTTCAAGCCCGCAGCTATGGGCCGTGCTCTCCCATTCCAGAAGAAAACCAGCCACATTACTGTTGTGGTTGCCGGTGAAGAGAAGCCTAAGAAAAAACCAGTGGCGAAAGCTACTGAGAAGAAGGAGACAAAGTAATGGGTCAAAAAGTAAATCCAATTAGCATGCGTCTCCAGGTTCACAAGAACTGGCGTTCAAAATGGTTTGCAACACGCAAAGAGTACGTACAGTGGCTTGGTGAAGACATCAAAGCCCGTGCAGCAATCGAAAAGCGTTTTGAAACTCGCGCTGTCATCAACGACATCGTTATCGAACGCTCTGCAAACCTGGCGACGATAAACATCCACACATCTAAAGCTGGTGTCGTCATCGGCCGAGGTGGAGTTGGTGTTTCTGAGCTCAAAGTTGAGCTTGAGAAGATCATCGGTATGCCTGTTCGTATCAACATCGAAGAAGTTAAGCGTCCTGAACTGGCTGCAAAGCTGGTTTCTGAAAACATTGCTCGACAACTCGAGCGCCGCATCAACTTCCGACGTGCTACGAAGATGTCTGCTCAAAACACTATGAACGCTGGCGCCAAAGGTATTCGTATCGAGGTCGCTGGACGTTTGAACGGTGCAGAGATGAGCCGACGTGAAAAAGTTATCCTCGGTAGTGTGCCACTACACACACTTCGCGCTGACATCGACTACAACCTTGCTAAGGCTAAGACTCCTACCGGTATCATCGGTGTGAAGGTTTGGATCTACAAGGGTGAAAGGAGTGAACGCTAATGTTACTCCCTAAGAAGACTAAGTTCCGCAAAGTCCGCATCGGAAAAAACGAAGGTGTTGCAACTCGCAGCAACTACGTCGCCTTTGGTGACTATGCGCTGCAAAGCCTCAGCAACGAACGCATCAACTCTCGCCAGATCGAGTCTGCTCGTCAGGCAATGACCCGCTACATCAAGCGTGGTGGTAAGATCTGGATCCGAATCTTTCCTCATACTCCAGTCACTCGCAAAGCCCTTGGAACCAAGATGGGTACCGGCAAAGGTAACCCAGAGTTCTTTGTCGCCAAG
Source organism: uncultured Candidatus Saccharibacteria bacterium (assembly GCA_964391615.1). Classification (GTDB taxonomy): domain Bacteria; phylum Patescibacteriota; class Saccharimonadia; order Saccharimonadales; family Saccharimonadaceae; genus CAYLGT01. The sequence continues at coordinate 2,255 of CAYMMO010000029.1, read as the reverse complement.
GTAAAGAGCGGAACTGTCATGTTTGAGATGAAAGGTGTGCCAGAAGAGACTGCTCGCGAAGCAATGCGCCTCGCAGCTCACAAGCTACCTGTTCGCACTCGATTTATCCGTAAGGAGGATGCATAGGTATGAAAGCTGTTGAACTACGCACCAAAACTGTTGAAGATCTGCAGAAATTGCTTGCAGACACAAAGAAAGACCTTATAGAAGCAAAGCGATCACTCGCTGCCGGTGAGCTACCAAACCCACGCGTGGTTGGTAAAAACCGACGACTTATCGCTCGCATCAACACCCTGTTAACCGCTAAACGTAACGAAGAGAAAGGAGAGGCGTAAATGGCTAAGAAACTAACTGGCGTCGTCACTTCTGACGTTCGTGACAAAACCATAACGGTGCTTGTAACTCGACGCGAGACACACCCTATCTACGGCAAACAGTACACTGTCAGCCGCAAGTTTAGTGTCCACGACGAAGCAAACACCGCTCACATCGGTGACAAAGTTGAAATCGAAGAGTCTCGTCCAGTGTCAAAGACCAAGAGTTGGGCGCTGACACGAATCGTTGAGGCAGGTCATGCTGCTATCGAACTAAAGGACGAAGAAGAAATCGTTGAGAAGAAAGCTGCCCCAGCTGTAAAGAAAGCAGCGAAAGTGACGGAGGAGGATAAGTAATGATCCAACAAGAATCCCGTCTGAAAGTTGCTGACAACAGCGGTGCAAAAGAGATTCTCTGTATCCGTGTCCTTGGCGGTACCCGTCGACGTTACGCACGTGTAGGTGACATCATTGTCGCTACCGTCAAAGACGCCAACCCAGCCGGCAACGTAAAGAAGAAAAGTGTCGTGAAGGCTGTCGTCGTTCGTACGACCGACCAGATTCGCCGTAAAGATGGCTCGACCATTCGTTTCGACGAAAATGCGGCCGTCATCATCGGTGACGACAAGAACCCTCGCGCAACTCGTGTTTTCGGTCCTGTTCCTCGTGAACTCCGTGACATGGGATACATGAAAATCATCAGCCTTGCGCCGGAGGTACTCTAGTATGGCACTTCGAATTAAAAAAGGTGACCTCGTAAAGGTCATCGCAGGTAGCCACAAAGGCAAGACTGGCAAAGTTGTCAAAACTGACGCCGTAAAGCAGCTTGTCTACGTCGAGAAGATCGGTCTCGTCAAGCGTCACATCAAACCATCACAGATTAACCCTCGTGGTGGCACCAAAGAGCTGCACAAAGGCCTCAGCGCTGGCAAGGTTGCTCTCCTGGTAGATGAAACTAAGGGCAAGACTACCCGAATCGCTTATAAAACTGACGCAAAAGGTAACAAAGTTCGCGTCGCTAAAACTTCTGGAAAGGAGATCAAGTAATGGCCAAGACTGTAACTACTCAGCCTCGTCTGAAGGCGCTCTACGCTAGCAAGCTGGTCTCTGAACTAGAAAAAGAGCTCGAACTTACCAACGTTCACCAAGTTCCAAAGCTTGAAAAGATCGTTGTGAGTGTCGGAATCGGCAAGAACAAAGACGACAAGCGACATCACGAGCTAGTTTCTTCAACACTACGCAAAATCACTGGTCAACAGCCGGTTGATCGCATGGCGAAGAAATCGATTGCAACGTTTAAGATCCGCGCTGGTATGAACCGCGTTGGAGTGAGCGTTACGCTTCGTGGTTCACGCATGTACGAGTTCCTCGACCGCCTGGTCAACGTAGCTTTGCCACGTGTCCGTGACTTTCACGGTGTCGGCGCCAAAGGCTTTGACCGCCAAGGTAACTACAACCTCGGTATCATTGAGCAGTCAATTTTCCCAGAGCTTACCTTTGAAGACACTCAGTTGCTCCATGGCCTCCAGGTCACATTCGTTATCAAAAACGAGCGCAAAGAGCATAGCCGCGCACTGCTAGAAAAGTTTGGTATGCCGTTCGAGAAAGGAGCGAAGCGATAATATGGCCAAGAAATCTATGGTCGCACGCGACCTTAAACGACAAAAAATGATTCTCCAGCACGCCGAGAAGCGTGCCGAGATGAAAGCTGCCGGTGACACAGAAGGACTCCAGAAACTGCCACGTAACGCCAGCCCAACCCGTTGGAAGAACCGTAGCAGCTTGACTGGACGACCACGAGCATACATGCGCAGGTTTGGCATGGACCGCATCAGTTTCCGCGAGCATGCAAGTAAGGGAGAAATCCCTGGTGTAACGAAAGCCAGCTGGTAAAGGAAAGGAGGAACAGATATATGTCATTACAATCAACAGACCCAATCG
>CAYMMO010000028.1:0-8627 GCA_964391615.1 uncultured Candidatus Saccharibacteria bacterium | reverse complement strand
GATGTTGGGAACACACAGTGTGACGACGACGGGGTGTGACGGCCCCCTTGACTCAACCACCTTCTCGAACAGTGTGCCGAAGCCGTCCGGGCACTCCTTGGAGAACAGGTGGGCGCACAGCGTGGCCAGGACGTTGCCGAGTCGGTCCTGTTGCTCACAGTCGTCGAGAGCGTCGATCCTGTAGGTTACAACGATGGAACGCAAGGTCGTAGTCCTTTCAGTCGTGTTCGGTGTTGCACCGAACTGGGAAGGTTGGGTCTTGTGGCAGATACCCATGTGAAGAACGCCCCGAAAACGAGCGTCCTCGAAGTGAGATAATATTAGTATAAAATGACTAGTTTGTCAAGTGTTCGCGCAGCCAGCTGTCTATACTGCCAGCTCCCATACACACAACGAGTGCACCATCATGCAAGTGCTGCTGGATAGAATGCCAAAGCTCATCGTTGAGATCGGCGACAGTGACGGCAGATCGATTTGTCAGGTTTTCAGACAATTGTTCGGGGGTGAGTACATCGAGCGCAGGGTCTTCACGGCTTAGGTAGGTTGGCAGCCAGTAGATACTCTCGGCACGTTCCATGCAGTCGGTGTACTGGTTACGGACTTCATGCTGACGGATGTTTTGGTGAGGCTGGTAGACGAGCACGACGTGGTCGCTTAGTTCGCGAGCCATTTGCAGTGTGGCTGCGATCTCGACTGGATGATGTCCATAGTCGCTATACAGGTTCTCGGCGAGTTTCTCGAAGCGTCGCGCAGTCCCAGGAAAAGTGTTTATAGCCGGAGTGATCTCGCCTACTGGCTTTTCCGTGATCCGTTCGAGAGCTTTTTGTACCAAAAATGCATTGTGTCGCATGTGGTCACCGGCGAGTTGTATGTGGCCGAGGTCCATGTGTTCGTCGTATGCTTCCAAGTCGGCGCTCGGATCGGTGTGCAAGTAGCGTAAGTCTTTCTCCCATAGAAGCGCGTAGCTGGATTGTTCTAGAAATTGCACAAATGCTCGTTGGTACTCTTCCACGGTCGGGTAGCTGTCCGGGTGGTCGTAGTCGAGACTAGTGATGAGGCTTAAGTGCGGTGAGAAATGAAGCATGTTGCGGTCGAATTCGTCACATTCGTACACAAAGTATTCACTACCCGGCTCGAAATGTCCGCTGGAGCCGAAACTTAGGGTCGTCCCGACGCTATAACTTGGATTCATACCGAGCTGCTGCATTGCCCATACCAGCATGCCCGTTGTACTCGTTTTGCCGTGTGTTCCGGCGATGGCGATGAGCTTCAGGTTTTTTTCTAGGATGATCTGAGCCAGTAGCTCGTCACGCTTCGTGGCTCGTATGCCGTGTTCACGCGCGAAAACTAGTTCTGGGTGATCTTCTGGCAGGGCAGCCGTATAGACAAACCAGTCGATGGGTGCGCTCTCGTGGACAGCCGCAATCTGTGAGCCGTCTTGACCGATTTGTACACTAAGCCCGCGCTCACGCAGCTGCTTGGTCATGGCGCCGTCTTGCAGGTCCGAACCTGACACAGTGTATCCTGCGTCGTGGGCGATTTGAGCCAAGGGGCCTATACCGACGCCGCCGAGCCCAGAGAAATAGATATGCATACCTCGATTATACAGGGAATATGTGGTTAAATAGACCTTAAGAAACGCGTGGGCAAAAAACGAAAATGATTCGAAACTTCATCCTTAGGCTACTTGAGCGTCGTCACTACTGGCGCACGGTTGGATTTTCGGAAATGGCCGAGTTGTATACGAGCCGTCTTTTTCGTCTCATGGCGCTGAATCTCATTTCGGGCATGGTCGGTATCTACATGTTTCAGCTTGGGTACAAGGTGTCAGAGATCATGCTGTTTTTCGCTGCCTACTTTGCTATACGTGGCTTAGTCGCCGTACCGTGCGGTATGTTCGTGGCGCGAGTTGGCCCAAAGCACGCCATGCTGGTTAGTAGCTTCCTCTACATACCCGGGCTCATCGCGTTGTCGCAGCTCGAGGGAACGGGGCTACCTGCACTCATGCTCTTTGCAGTTTTGCAGTCAGCGTCCGTGGCGATGTATATGATTGCCTACCTAGTTGATTTTTCAAAAGTGAAGCACGTCGATCATGCCGGCAAAGAGCTGGGATTTATGTACATAGTAGAAAAGATTGGCTCGGGTTTGAGCCCTTTTCTCGGGGGAGCAATTGCATTTCTCTTTGGGCCGACTACCACTATGTGGGTGGCGTGTGTCATCTTTTTCTTTTCGGCGGCACCATTGTTTTTCTCACCAGAAGCAGTCATGACACGTCAGCGTATAACTTTTCGTGGCTTTAACTGGCGTGCGACTCGTTGGAACTTTGTGTCTATAGCCTCGGCAGGTGCCGACCAAGTGTCTTCGTTGGGTGTTTGGGCGCTGTTTGTAGCCATCGCGGTTTTTGGTGCCAGCGGTAACGCCGTGTATGCGCAGATCGGTGGACTTACTACAATCGCATTTGCGTCTTCGCTGGTATTTTCGAAACTATACGGAGCACTCATAGATCGACGAAAAGGTGGTCTTTTGCTTCGGTCATCTGCCATAGCTAACTCGGCTGTTTATGTGTTGCGACCGTTTGTCTCTACGCCACTTGGGGTAGTGCTGGTCAACATAGTCAACGAAGCCTTTACGAGCGGCTACAACATGCCGTACCTCAAAGGACAGTTTGACATGGCAGATCGCTTGCCTGGGTACCGGATAGTCTATATGACTCTTATGGAGGTGTCCTTGAGCGTTGGTGCGATGGTCGGCGCCTTGGTTATGTGCGCGCTCGCGTATGGGTTTGGCGATGTACGAGGCTTACAACTTGGCTTTGTGGCTATGGCCGTGCTGGTGCTACCTATCATGCTGCATCATTTTCCAGCGCTGCGGACACCGCGATTATTTGGCAAATAACGTATACTAGGTGATATATGGGGTGGAAGAACACTCGAGAAAAAGTTCGTTTGCGGCATCTACTGCGGTGGGTTCGCGCGCTTAAAACATGGCAGCTTGTTGTGCTGCTGCTCTTGTTCACCCTTGTTTCTGCAACACTGCTTCGTCTGAATAGCCTCGGTATGGTTGAGCGACGCTCGGCAGTTCTTGCCGCAGACGAAAAGGGCGACACCGTAAAACTCAAGGCGTCCCTGGTTGAATTACAGCACTACGTCAGTAGGCATATGAATACTGGCATGGGTAATGGCTTTTTCCTTGCCAAGACCTATGAGCGTGATCGCGATGCGGCGCTAGCAAGTGCAGGTGACGCGACCAACCCAAGCAGTTCGGTGTACCAGCAGGCAAGCGTAGAGTGTCGGGAACGCTGGAAGGGTGGAGTGGCGTCATTTCGTAACGATTATGTTCAGTGTGTCATCGAGCGTGTGAGCGCCCTGAGCCCCGCCGGAGACGCGGCGGCGAGTATCAAGCTGCCAAAGGCCGACAACTATAAGATTACGTACGCTTCACCACTGTGGGCCCCTGATCTTGCCGGACTATCGGTAGCGATCTGTGCGCTTATTGTGCTCGTCATCTTTGGTCGGTTGCTCATGCTCATGGTGCTTCGGGCCATGCTTCGCAGGCACTACCAGAGTACATAAAACTGTTGACAGGGGTCTTCGGAGGCGCTACTCTAGACCTCGTAAGCCAAGTTTTAAAGGAGGAGTAACAATCATGGCTGCCTACAAGCACACGAACTCAAAGGGTGTAACATATTTCTTGCACAACAAAGACGTCACACTACGTGGTGGCAAACAGCAAACTATCTACTTTTTCGCAAAAGCAGAAGGTGGTAAGGGTACTCCTTGCGAACTTCCAGCAGGCAAAGAAGTTACTGAGAACCCACGCAACGGTTTCCTAACCGTTCGTAACAAAAAATAATCACACTAGTTATTATTTCAACAGCGCCCCATAGGGGCGTTGTTGTTTTTACGTGAGTACTTGCAGGCCTATGACTGCGAGTGTTAGCATAAGTACAAAACAAACAGGTGCCAAAAAATTTGTCCGCCTGTGTGCCGCCCGCCACGGGCGGATTTTTGTTGCGAGGTGGTACCATGGAAAGATGAAATATATGGTGCGAGTAAAAGATCTCGTAAAAACATACGACGGCAAAAACGTTGTAGACGGCATCAGTTTTGAAGTCGGTAAAGGTGAAATATTTGGCATCCTTGGTCCTAACGGAGCCGGTAAAACTACTACGCTCGAGATGATTGAGACGCTCCGTCCTATCGACGGCGGCAGCGCAAGTATCGATGGCGTCGATGTTGCGAAGCATCCAGACAAAATAAAACGACTCATCGGTGTCCAACCACAAACCCCAGCATTTCAGGACAAAACGAAACTTCGCGAAGTTATCGAGATGTTTGCGGCTGCTTATGGTGAAAAAGTAGACGTTCTACAGTTTTTGCGTGACGTCGAGCTCGAGGAAAAAGCCGACTCCTATGTTGAAACGCTTTCAGGCGGCCAAAAACAACGTCTTAGTATCACTACTGCACTTGTTCATGGTCCAAAAGTATTCTTCCTCGACGAACCAACGACCGGCCTTGACCCTCAGGCACGCCGACATCTCTGGGACCTTATACGAGCTGTTCGTGATCGTGGTATTAGCGTCATCATGACGACGCACTACATGGACGAAGCAGAGATACTCTGCGACCGCATAGCCGTCATGGACGACGGCAAGATCGTAGCGCTCGACACGCCAAAACGGCTCATTTCGGCATTACTCAAAAAAGGATTCACCAAGAAACAACAAGTCGAACAGGCAAATCTCGAAGATGTCTTCATCGACCTGACCGGAAAGGCATTGAGGGACTAACACTATGCATGGATCACTCTATACCATCACCACTTTTGCTCGTATCAACACTAAGCGGTTTTTCCGCGACCGTTTGTCGATCTTTTTTGGCATACTTTTCCCGCTTATCTTCCTGTTTGTTTTTGGCGGTATCTTCGGTAAAAGCTCGGCAAACTTTCATGTAGCGGTACTCAATAATTCGAAAGAGCCTGCTGCGACGAAACTTGTTGATCAGCTTTCGAGCAACAAGGCCTTTGACGTCGACAACGAAGCGACGACCATGGAAACTGCCAAGGAGAAGATGTCCCGTTCACAGCTCGACGCAATCATCGTGTTGCCAAGCGACTTCGGTAAAGTGACTGCTGCCGGGTATCCGTCAGGAGAGGCGAAGCTACTCTATACCCAGAACAATGACCAGGCGGGACAGACGCTTACGAGTATCCTAGCTGGTGGGTTTAAAGACTTAAACAAACAGATCACGAAAGCACCCGAGCCGTTTACGGTAACGAGCGAGAAGCTTCAAAATCGTTCTTTGACGAGCTTTGACTACACGTTCTCGGGCTTGTTGGGCTTTGCGCTCATTGGTATGGGTATCTTTGGGCCAGTCAACGTGTTTCCAGAGCTGAAAAAGCAAGGTATACTGCGCCGACTAAGCACGACCTCTCTCAAGGTCTGGCAATACTTCAGTTCCATCGCCATCTCTCAGACTATCGTGGGTCTGGTGTCGATCATCATCATGTTTATCGTGGCGATCGCGGTATTCAAACTCCAGGTAGTAGGTAACTTCTTAGAACTTGGACTGTTTATCATCTTGAGCATGCTCATGATACTTGGTATCGGCCTGTCTATAGGTGGTTGGGCAAGTAACGAGCGTCAGGCTGCGCCACTGAGCAACATAGTGGTCTTCCCGATGATGTTCTTGTCTGGTACGTTCTTCCCACGTTTCCTCATGCCAGATTGGCTGCAAGGTCTTTCTGCCTGGCTACCACTCACGCCAGTTATCGACGGTATTCGCTACATTGCTACCGAAGGTGCGCACCTTACGGCAATTTTGCCACAGGTAGGCATGATCGCTGGTTGGACGGTGGTCGTTTACTTCATCGCTTTCCGAGTCTTCCGCTGGGAGTAGCTTGACAAAGCATAAGTTCTTTGCTATAATATAAAGCATGACAGAACTTCGTCCATCCCAAGCAGCCGACGTGATCCAGTGGTTTCATGCTGCTGAGAATGCCGAGACTCGGCAGAAGGGCTGGAAAGACAAAGTTACTCTTGGGCTAGCCGCGCTTCATGCCGCCAGGGTTGTTCCTGGTCTTGAAACACGTCAGGGTGACGCACTACTGACTCATCGAGAAGCAAGTATGGGCATGGAGTATATAGAGGGACCAACTCCTAGCGCTGCTGTTGAGGCCTATCTAAACTCACCTCCTCGAGAGCCAGACTGGGCTGAGCTTCGGGCAGGTGATCGTCGCGATTTCGATGAAGCTAGTTAAGCTGTGTTAGACTGAGACCATCCTAAAAAAGGAGGGTATATGGAAGACAAGCAACAGGTTGAACGTGAAGTTCAGACTACAGATCAGCAAGTCGGGGACACAAACGTACGACGTGAGGTCGTCTCTGAGCGCTCAAGTGCGCCAACGACGGTAGTCTTGCAGCGTACTGTGTGGTACATCGTAGGCGTCATCGTGGCAGTTCTCGCTATACGTTTTGTACTGCTACTACTTGGAGCAAACGAAGGTAACGGCTTTGTAGACTTCATATACGGGTTTAGCGGTGTATTTGCTGCACCTTTTTATGGAATCTTTAGTTACGAGCCATCGTATGGACAGAGCACGTTTGAAACGAGTACACTCGTCGCCATCGCTATCTATGCATTGGTAGGCTGGGGTATCGCAAAACTTACGACACTCGGTAGTAACCGAACAGTCTAGATATTGGGTACGATAAGTAGTGCCGGTCCTAAGGGGTCGGCACTTTTTTGGCGATTTTTTTGTCGTCGTCGTGGCGTAGGGCCATAAACACGCCGTTGGTCCAGCCGAAGCCGTCTTGGACAGTGTACTCGCCGCCTCCGGCAAGTTCGGCGGTATCGACGACGTTATATTTCTCGACGAACTTGTGCTGGTTGGCGTAGACGGCTTCGTTGGTAGCTAGCCAGCGGTACTTTATGGTGTCGGCCAGCACGTCGAAGCCATAGCGACGAAGTCCGACTATGGTTACCCATTGCAGTGGTGCCCAGCCATTCGGGGCGTCCCATTGTTGACCCGTTTCGTGGAGGGTTGTGAGTACGCCGCCAGCTTTTAGGAACTTAGCCTCTATGGCATGCGCAACCTTGGCGGCTTGTTCATGTGACGCAAGGCCGCAGTAGAGCGGGAAGACGCCAGCGAGCGACCAGATTTCTGTGTGAGAGTTTTTCTGAGCGTGCCAGTCAAAGAAAAAGCCAGCTTCCTCATCCCACATAAATTGTAGGATAGCCTCACGACGCTTCTTGGCTTTGCGCCTATAGAGCGCGGCGACAGGGTACTGCAGCAGTTTGTCGTAGAGTTCTGCCAGGGCAAGCTCGAGCTCGTACAGTAAGCAGTTGAGGTCGAGGGGAACAATGTTTGTTGTTTCAATTGTTTCTAGCTTGGTGCCATCGGCAAGCCACCTCGAGCTGTAGTCCCAGCCCGACTCTGCACCGGCACGCAGGTGTCGGTAGACGACCGATTCTTTGCGACCCGAGGCAACTGCAGTTTCATGGTCTTCGCGAAACGATTCTGGTCGTGGTGTGTCGATGCTGTCGTAGTATCTACTGAGCGCGGTGCCGTTTGGCATACGAACTAGACGTTTGTAGCTGCCTCGCTTGGTTTTTAGAAAGTCACTGGTGTTTTTGGTCCAGTAGCCATGCTCCGCCGTCAGGTAAGGGAGCTTCGGTAGTAGGTAGCGTAACCCACCTCGTCGTGGCGCGATAAGCTGGAGCATGTGCAAGAAGAAGGGCGGTTGTGAACGAGTAAGGTAGTAGTTGCGATTGCCAGTCGGGATGAACCCAAACTTGGCGAACATGTGCTGAGCGTTGTTGATCATGCCGTCGGCGATGTCTTGGCGGCCAGAAGCTTCGAGGCCGAGCATGGTGAAGTAACTGTCCCAATAGTACTGTTCACCAAACCTACCGCCAGGTACGACGTAGGGCTTTGGAAGCGCGAGCAGCGACCCTACCGATTTGGGCGCTCTGCGTGTCAGCACGTTCCATAGCTCGGCGATGTGCTTTTCGGGGTCTTCGGATGCCAGAGCTCGGTCGGAGTCTTGTGTGGCGCTGACGAATTCCTCGAAGTGCTGGTTTATGAACCTCGCAAGGTCGAAGTCGCTTTGGTGCGACTCTTTTTCGTAGAGTTTTACGATTTTTCGTAACTCAGAGTTTGGGACTTTGTCGACAAATGCTTTGCCGTCAGGGTAGATACGCGCGAGCTGCACCATACGAAAAAGCTCGCCGAGTGCTTCGTCTGGCGATTTACCTACGGGTTCCAAGGTACGTTTGGTTGCGTTGACCGCTTCACGCAGGAGGTCGAGGGATCGTTTGAGGCGGTTCTTTTCCATCTCTCTATATAAGACGATGTGCTACCCCATGTCAAAGCGAAGCGTGAGTTCTTTCAGGTTTAACAATGTAGGCGTTGGTACTTGGACTTTCACTTCTTTAACAACTTATGGTGGGGGTACTTGGACTTGGTGGAGGCGAACGAAGTCGTGCGCGAGCTTGCTCGCAGCACGGCGAGGAGCCGGAAGAGCGAAGCGATAGCAAGGACCAATCAGCTATGCTGCAGAATTTCTTTGACAATTTATGGTGGGGGTACTTGGACTTGAACCAAGGACCAATCAGTTATGAGCCGAC
>CAYMMO010000027.1:0-8657 GCA_964391615.1 uncultured Candidatus Saccharibacteria bacterium | reverse complement strand
ATGAGCTGGTTTGGACCATCTTTGTCTTCGAGTCCATTCTGGACGAAGAACTGGATTGGCTCACCAGGAGTAACGTGGAGTGCAGTTACGGTGCTTGCGTTACCCGTTGCAGATGGAACAGTGTAGGCCCGGTATGAAGGCTTGTTCGTTGCAGAGTAGCCGGTACCGAGCAGGATAGTGTCGTCTGGGTTAGTGTTCAAGCTTAGGTCGTGAATCTGGCAGTAGATGTCGAGCTGGCCGTCACCGTTGACGTCACCGGTTGCAACACCCCAACCGAACAGGTTGCTGTTTGAGGCCAAGTTGTTTGTGTAGACACGAACTGAAGTTCCGAAGCCGGTAGCAGTACCAGGACGGTAGAAGACACCGTTTTTGTCACTGCCAAGCAGGTCTTTGATTCCGTCGCCAGTGATGTCCGTGTATTCGCCGTCAGTCATAGCAGTGAGCTTGATGCCGGTCTGTGAGCCAACTTCGGTAAAGCTTGCGCCAGCGTTGTTGCGGTAGAGTGCAGGACGTGAAGTCTTGTAATTACAAGCAACTAGATCAGTCCAACCATCGTGGTTGTAGTCGACAGGGATTGCACAGTTAACTCCTGCAGATGCTTGTGGTGTCTGGAACTCAGGGGCAAAACGGAAACCTGTGCCACCAGTGTTTATGAATACCTTTGAGTATTCGTGTTGGTAGGTGTTTGCAAGAGGGTCACAGGCTGTGTCCGTTACCTTGCGAGGCTGCTCGTTACCGACAAAGAGGTCGGCCCAGCCGTCGTTGTTGAAGTCAGCAAATGCAACGAAACGTCCGCGACCGCAGGCGTCGCCGATACCCCACTCTGTACCAACGTCAGTGAAGTTGCCCACAGTGTACTGCATCCACATCTCGTTGTCTTTTTCAGCTGTCTTGTAGTAGTTACTCAAGTTTCGTCCACCAGAGCAGTACGCGTCCATGAGACCGTTGTGGTCGACGTCTGCCCACTGGCAGTCGTGGCGGTCGAAGACACCGTTTTGTGCGTTTTTGCGCTTTGTGAAGTCAGGAGCTACATAAGTAAAGGTTCCGTCACCATTGTTTCGCATAAGTTTTGAGTCGACTTGCTGGTGGTATCCCATCCAGATGTCCTCAAGTCCATCATTGTTGTAGTCGACCGTACTTGCTGCCCATGTACGCTGCAGACCAGTTAGACCAGTAGGTGCTATGACGTCAGTTACTTCTGGCGATGCAGCAAATACTTTAGTACTCACAGCGATTGCTCCGACTGCAAATAGCGCCATGATAGTTAGTAGTAGTCTTTTCACGATTCTCACTCTCCCTTGGTTATGGAATAAGGTTTATGGCGATAATTATGACAGATTATTAACAAAAAATAAACTATAAAATATTTATCAGCAAACACAAGCTTTATAAACAGCGGTAAATAGTCATCAGAAGTGCATTAAATTGCTAAAACGGTTGGCGGATGATGGTCTTGAGCTTCGCCGGGTCGGCACGGCGCGGGTCACCCAGGTAGATTTCGTGATGGTTTTTTGTAGTGGCTTCGAGTTCACCTCCTTGCGAGGCTATAAACTCGTGTAGTTTTACTATGGTTGGGCCTTCGTCTGCATAGGCTCCGACATACATAACTTGGGCAGCACGCCCTTCGTCGTAGGTGTCGAACCGAAGTTTGTCGAGTGAGGCCGGGTTCTTTTTCTTTTGCACTTCTTCGACAGCGGTTTTGACCATTTGCTCAGATACGAAGTCTGGTTGCATGATCATCATGGTCCAGTCCCAGTTCGACTTGTTGCCAGTTAGAAAATCCTCCATATTGTCTGACCACCACAGGCCTTCGAGTGGCATGACTGCGTAATCTTTTGCCAGCGTCTTTTTGCTCATGAACTTCAGTGTATAAGCAACAGGGTAGAGAGCTTCTATGGCATGAACGTATTCATCTGACGTGTTCGGATCGCCGTGGCCATCGATCATCAGAAACCGCATGGGCGGCACATCCACTAGCACTTGCTCACCAACTTTGCCGCTGTAGAGTAGTTGCAGTTGTTTTTTGTAGTCAATCTTTTCCATAGACTAAACTCCTGCTTATATGCATATTGTAACACCGTTCTCACTATGCAAAACAGCCCCGCATCGGAGGCTGCTATATGCATAGAGCGCAGTTTAGAATATTTGCGCAAAGATCCAAACTGCAGCTGCGACTTCTATGAAGAAGAGGCCAAGCCCAACTGGTGATCCCCAACTAAACCAGCTACCCCAGGCGCGCCAGTTTCTCTGGGAACGATCATACCAGTCCATCTGTTCTTCTTTTGACATTTTACTCACGGAGAATCTCCTTGATTAGTCGTTTACCGCTATCAATCGACCTTTTGATACTCGGCCGCACGGGATAGTTATAGCCTCACTAGTTTGCCTGGCGTGCCGTGCGGTAGAGTTTCACGTCCAGCTAGCTTGATGTATCGCTTATCTAGCGCATATTATACAGCATAAATTGATTAATCTAACAGCTACTCGGTTGTAGCGGGCATGTCGAGAACTCGTGGGCTTGGTAAGCGTTTGCGGAGTGCAATGGCAGCAGTAACGAGTATGATTACCGCAGAGGTTATGACCATGAGGTATTCTGTGGTGCCCATCTGGCCAGTCACAGCTGCGCCAACTATGGCAGCAGCTTTCGGGATCATCCATGGGAAGTAGTAGGCCTGGGCATAGGTCATGAGTCCGATGATGGTCACAAGTGCCAAGCTATGCAGGATCGTAAAGCGGAACAATGTGCCTTCTTGGCCAGTCAAGCCAGATGCCCCGGTCGCAACGGCGATGCTTTGTGGCGAAATCATCTTTGCTGTTACACCACCGCTCGTGTTTGCGGCGACCGTTAGTGTTGGGTCTATGCCCAGCACTTTTGCGGTGTGTTGCTGTATGCCACCAAACAGTGCGTTGGACGAGGTGTCGCTGCCGGTTATGAAGACACCGAGCCAGCCGAGGAACGGTGCGATGAACGGAAAGAAGTGGCCGGTGCCAGTTAGCAGGTTTCCGAGGGCGCTCGACATACCGGAGAAGTTTGCCAGGTAGGCAAAACCAACGACCGCGGCGATAGTGATGAGTGGCTTGGTGAGTTCACGCAACGTTTTGACGACCGTTTCCCAGAACGCGCGCCATGGCATGTGCAGGAGCAGGGCAGACAGCACAGCGGCGAACAATATGGCGGTGCCGGCAGCCGACAACCAGCCAAAGTTGTAGACGACTTCTTTTGCTTTGTCACTGACGAGTATGGCGTGGTCGAGTGCCCCAAACGGCAGCTTGATGCTGGTGTGGTCGAGCACAGCTTTTATGCCCGTGCTACCCCAGTTCCCGACGAAGACCACGAGCAGGACAAATGGTGTCCAGGCGCGGACGATGGTGCCGAGTGAGTGGTGGTGAGTTTTTTCATGCACTGCAACTGGTATGTGACGCTCGGCGGGGAAACGCCAGGTCTTTTTTGGTTGCCAGAAACGAAGTAAGAGTACGAGGCAGCTTATAGACACGACTGCCGAGAGGATGTCGGGCAGCATAGGCCCGAGGAAGCTTGCCGTCGCGTACATAGTTATAGCGTAGGAACCACCTGCGACAAGTAGTGCGGGCCAGATCTCTTTGGCGCCGCGCCAACCAGCTATGAGGACCGTCAGCCATAGTGGGATGATGAGTGCGATGAATGGCAACTGGTGTGCGACCATGCGGCTGACTAGGTTCGGGTCGATGCCCGTGACGGTTCCCGCGGTGATGACGGCGATACCTATGCCGCCGAACGCAACTGGTGCGGTGTTGGCGATGAGGCAGATGCCCGCAGCGTAGAGTGCGTTGAACCCAAGTCCGACCAGCATACCGGCGGTTATGGCGACCGGTGCGCCGAAGCCGGCTGAACCTTCTAGAAATGCACCGAAACAAAATGCGATAAGTAGTGCCTGCAGGCGTCGGTCGACAGTTATGGACTCTATAGTGTCGCGAACTATGGCAAAGCTACCGGTCCGCACGCTTATGTTGTACAGCAGCACGGCATTGAGCACGATCCAGCCTATAGGGAAGAGTCCTTGCAGCGCGCCGTAGCCAGTTGAAAGCAGTGCGAGGTCGGTCGGCATATGAAACGCCATGACGGCGATGACCAGTGCCAGCACAAGTGTGACAAGGCTAGCAAGCCACCCGGCCATCTTGCGACTGAGGAGTATGACACATAGTGTAACTATCGGGACTGCAGCAACCAGCGCCGAAAGCACCGTGTTGTCAAAAGGATTAGGCTGCTGTGCCCACATGTAGTTATAGTAACAGGTTTAAGCGTAAGTGTAATGTATCTTACACACGATTGTCTTCTCTGAAATTTTTAAATTAGTCGATCGACTCGAGTTACAATCTCCTGATATATATCTTCCTCATACAACTCACGGTGTTTGGTGTTCATGCGGTCGCCTTCGCCGATATCGACGATGTTCCAGCAGATGGTTCCAGCACGGAGGGTGACCAGGCGAGAGGCTTCGTCGACGACTCGTTGGTTCATGCAAACCGTTATGTCTTGGCCATCGGCGCGCTGCTGAGTAAGTTGCTCGGGAAGAGGTTTTGCGAACTGGTCTATGCCATGACGTTTCAGGATCGCCATAGTGTTTGCGAAGTACTGTCGCTCGTTTGCATCGCTCAGGTCGACATTTGTCCCGCTCGACATAACTTCCACACCCTCCAGCTGCAGCGAACGAAGATACGTCTCAGCTATGAGACTCCTCAGCACATTCCCCCGGCAGATAAAGTGAACTTTCATAGCGATTTGGCAACTTTCTTGGATTAAAGTTTTAACGTTGAAAACTAGCTGTCGTTTAGTGCGTCGATGACTTTTTTCACTCGGCGAGTGCGGGTTTCTTCTGACTTTACCTCACTCACTTGTCGGGCGAATTCTTTGCGTTTTGAGTAGGTGAGCTCATGAAAGACAGTCGTAAGTTTGTGGGTCTCAAGTGCTTCACGAAGTTCGGCAGGTACTTCGACTTCACGGTAGCCATCGTCGAGTTCAAGTGTCACAGTGACGCGGTCGCCAGCCCAGACTCCAGATGCTTCACGGTCCCGAGTGGGGAACACGACCATGCATTTGCCTAGCGAAACTGTAGCGGTGCTTTGGTACGTATAGCCTCCGAGCGTCACCTTGAGAGGGGCGCGTTTGCTGCCGCCAAGCTCGGCTAAGTTCTCGTCGGGAATTTCTATAGAGGCGTGATTGCCGAAGCCGAGGATGACTGTTTCGTAGGTAGTTTTTACGGACATAACTAAATGATAGCAGGGTTACGAAGTATCTAGTTGATAGCAAGTTCTTTTTGCAATATATACAAAACCCGCGCTCGGGCTTCGGGGTCGTCGAAGTTGTGGTTGCCCTCTAGTGTCACCATGGAAACGGATGGGTCGAGACCCTCGAACGCTTGTTTGCCGAGTACGTCGTCCTGCTTGGCGTTGACGAGCCTCAGCTGCGTGAATCGTGCCATGCGGTTGTAGAGTTTCACTGGGCTTATGCCAGCGAGGCTTTGCCAATACTCAGGGTGGATGACGGTCGTGCTGCCGTCGGTGCGAGGAATGCGCGTGCGCGTGGTCATGTCTATCGTTACGCCCTGGTGTGTGCCAAGTTGGCGTGCAAATGTCTCGGCACTTACGTCTTCGGGTGGAGTCAGCATGATGATTTTACGGATATCGCGAGGCTTTAGCAGCGCGGCCACGACACAACCCTGCGAGTGACAGACGAGGTCGAGCGTAGCGCCGGGGTACTCTATGCGTGCGGCGTTTATGGCGCGGCGAAGTTTCTGAACTTGCTCGTTGAGAGGTTTCGCGGTGAGTGTGTTCGACTCTTCATGCACGGGGTTGTAGTCGAACATGATAGGCGTGGCGTCGGGCAATGCGGCGGCTATAGCGGTAAACAAACCACGGTCAGTTTTGCGTACGCCAAAACCATGGGAAAAGACTACGACGTGAGTGGAGGGAGTATTCATCTCTATACATACTACCCTGTCTGAGGTGAATAGCCATACTACTGGTATCATACCTACATGGAAGAAATCATTGCATACAACAAGAAACAAGATGAAATATCGCAGGAGATCTGCGACAGGTTGCTCGAAATCATTAGTTTGGAGCTAGCAGGCAAGGCAGAATCTAAGGTTTGGCATGGTGCGCCGGTGTGGTTTGACGACGGCAATCCGGTTGCTGGGTACTCCGTACGCAAAGACGGGGTCCAGCTGCTTTTTTGGAGCGGCATGTCGTTTGACGAGCCTGCACTTACTAGGGTTGGCGACAAATACCCAACCGGCGAAGCCCGTTACAGGGCAGCAAGTGACATAAACGAGTCCGACGTTCGTCGCTGGCTACAAAAATCTCTCGAGTTTCAGTGGGACTACAAAAACATCGTCAAGCGACGCGGGGAGCTACTGCCGCTCAAGGGTGTGAGCTAGTTAACGCGGTCGCGGTGATACAATTTGTATAGATGCAACAGCCGACGTATAACACCTGGATACGCAAAAAGAAGATAGTTGTCTTTGGCGTCATAACGCTGGCGCTACTTGTGCTTGCCGCAATCACTATGTCTAACTGGTGGCTATCGCTTCTGTTTGTCACACTCGCAGCTCCTTTTGCCTATATCACCTTCATCATTTCGTACTCTTATGTTCAGTTTTCAAAAGCAGGAGGCGACTATCAGTCGAAGATCCACGACCTGGTCGTCGACACTCTTTCTTCCAAAAGTGGCAAGCTGTTAGACATCGGAACTGGCAGTGCTTCGCTGACTATAAAAGCGGCAAAGAAATTGCCCAAAATAACTGCGACTGGTCTCGACTATTGGGGCACGGACTGGGATTACTCGAAGAAGCTTTGCGAAAAGAATGCAGAGATCGAAGGCGTAGGAGATCACATGACGTTTGTCCAAGGAAGTGCTTCGAAGCTGCCGTTTGAGGACGGGACTTTCGACATAGTCGTCAGCTGTCTGACATTTCATGAAGTGAATGACGAGAGCGACAAGACAAAGGTTCTACATGAAGCGCTTCGCGTACTTCGAAGCGGAGGTGAGTTCGTGTTTATGGACCTGTTTTTAGACCAGGAGATTTTCGGCGATGTTGAAACAGTATTTGGTGGTCTCGGAGTAAAAGAGGTGTTGTTTAGTAAACTCGACTCAGAGCTAAAACTTCCAAAACTACTTTTGGGAACAAAGGTGTTGGGCAACGCTATGCTAGTTCGTGGGTTCAAGAAGTAAGCAGCAAGTCTTACGCCTGCGCAGTAGCTTGTGGGTCGAACTCTACAGTCCACTCTATGCCGTAGCGGTCGCGGAACATCGCAAAGTAGGTGCCCCACGGGCTCTGGTCCATAGGCATCTCGACGGTGCCGCCTGCTGAAAGACCGGCAAATATGCGTTCGACTTCTTCACGACTTTCTGTCTTAACTGCTATCTTTGACCTGTTTTCGTTTTCACTCACCCGGCCCATCGCAGCTGGGACGTCGTTTGCTATTAGGGTAGTTGGTCCTACAGGCAACACTATACGCATGATTTTTTCTGCTTCTTCAGCGGGCACAGGAAACTCGGGGCCTGCGAGATCTTTGAAGCGCACGACGCTTGTGAACTCTCCACCAAATACAGATTTGTAAAAGTTGAAGGCTTCTTCGGCATTTCCGTTGAAGTTTATATAAGGATTGATAGACACCATATCGATACCCCCTTAGTAAGCGTTAGGTTAACCTCTAGTTTAGCAAACATAAATTGCTGGTCTGCGAACTCTTTTCCTGGTCCATGGATGATTTTCATACTAATCCCATGTCGTCTGCGTGGCTATGAGAAAGATGCCAGGAGGGACTTTACGCTGTCGTCGATGACTTTGCTGGCTTGTTCAAATGACCAGTTGCTGTGAGCATAGCCCTCAAGCGAGACTACTTGGTGGTGAGGTTGAGTATTTTGCTCGATGGCGCTGCGGTTTAGGGCGTCGACGTACTCGTCATTAGTGCACTGGACGATGTAGGCGGGGGCTTGAAGTCTCGCTAGTTTGTTAGCGATTGCAGCGTCATGGGCTTCTTGCCAGAAGCTGGCCTGTACGCGTTGACCACTTTCCTCCATGTATCCTTCTTGAGGCCATGTGAGAGGTCCTATGCTCGGGTCTGGAACCCATGCGACGACTGCTTGCAAATCTGGTAACTCTGCGCCTGCCGTGATCACAGTTGATGCCCCCATGCTTTGGCCAAATAGTGCCACACGATAGCCCTCTGTCAGGTAAGTCTGAGCGATCGCCTTTGTAGTAGCGACCCAGTCATCAAAACACGAATCGTAAAAGTCACCGTCTGAGTTACCGCTTCCGTATTGGTCAAATCGTAGGCTTGAGATGCCGTGTTCTGCAAGAAGGTTGGCGACGCGTACGAAAAATCGGTTTGGCCCCGTCGACTCACCTCGATAGCCGTGGCAAAAGATGACGATGTTCTTGCCCCCGGCGTCATGAAAAGCTGTGGCAATTTTGTGGTTGTTATAGCTCCGAGTTTTAACTTCTGTCATTTAAACCAATATACATCACCGAGTACGAAAAAAGCCCTAGAAGGCCAGGGGCTAGTGCACGTAACAAAATAACCATATAGAAAACCCCACGGCGAGGTGGGGCTCTCTATATGGTGCGGGTAAGGAGACTCTAACTCCTGGCCTCTTCCTTGGCAAGGAAGCGCTC
>CAYMMO010000026.1:0-8664 GCA_964391615.1 uncultured Candidatus Saccharibacteria bacterium | reverse complement strand
CAGAAAGGGAGTCTTTGATAAATAGTTTTTTCCTGCGCTATGAACTGGAGTTCTACGGAAACCATCCTGAGCTTTGG
The DNA here is from genome assembly GCA_964391615.1 of uncultured Candidatus Saccharibacteria bacterium. Taxonomy (GTDB): domain Bacteria; phylum Patescibacteriota; class Saccharimonadia; order Saccharimonadales; family Saccharimonadaceae; genus CAYLGT01. The sequence continues at coordinate 8,587 of CAYMMO010000026.1, read as the reverse complement.
GCGTCGTTGTAGTATATAAGTCAAAGGAGCACGTATGACACGAGCAAGAATTATCGAAACAGTTGGTGCGTTCTACGGCCATGATGGGGCACGGCATACTGTCGAGCGAGGTTGGGAGGATGAACTAGCTACTGAGCTGCCTGAGCTTTCTCGCCAAGTACATATTCTGAAATCGACTCCTAAAGATGCCAGCCGAAGGTTTGTTGACACGGAAAGTGCGAATCGTTGGTACGATGACGAGGCAAAAGCACCAACTGTTTACACGCTTCGACTCGGGGGGCTAAGTATGGGTGGTTTGGTTTGGATGAGTTCACAGGAGCATCCTGACACTCCAGGCTATGGCTTCACGTCCGGTTTTCGCATGTATAACGGTGCTGTAGGCCGTGGCTTGGCTCGGCCCTTTTCGGAGGTGGCTCACAAGGATTTCTTTACCGAGCACCCTGCAGCTGGTATCTGGCTGGAGACAGATGATACAAATGACGCCGCGCTAGCACTCTACAGCAAGCTTGGGTACACGGAAGTCGCAAACCATCATGGTCGGGTAGTGATGAAGCTGAAAGCTTGATGACAGACCAACGCAACGTTCTCGATGAATTTAAAGACAAACCACACGACGAGATCGTTGAGGCTCTGGAAGGCCGTGGCGTGAGCCTGGAAATCGCAGTTGAAAATACGCTGCGTGACTTTAACATGGGCACCATTGTCCGCAGCGCTAACGCATTTGGTGTTCGTACGGTCCATGTCATCGGCCGTAAGCAGTGGAATAAGCGGGGTGCCATGATGACCGACAAATACCTCGAAGTTTTGTACTATGCATCACCAGCAGAGTTCAGCTCCAGCATGCAACAGAGGAAAATTGCCGTATATGCCTTAGAAAATAACGTCAGCTCGCAGTCGCTGTATGATGTGACGCTGCCGAAAGACATGGTGTGGGTGTTTGGCCAAGAAGGTCCCGGGATCTCAGCTGAACTGTTAGACATATGTCAAAAAGTCGTTCACATTCCCCAACTTGGCTCCACCCGCTCGCTCAACGTTGGCGTCGCAGCAGGTATCGCAATGTTTGAGTGGTCCCGCCGTAACGCTTGATCTGTTATACTGCTTATAACTATGTCACATCTTTCAAGCCAACCATACAAAGGAACGCGTGATTATTACCCAGAGGACAAGCGTGTTCAAAACTACATATTTTCGACGTGGAAGAAAGTTGTCGAGAGTTTTGGGTACGAAGACTACTTGCCGCCGCTCCTTGAGCCACTTGAGCTCTACGCTGCCAAAACGGGCGAAGAGATCGTCAACGAACAGACCTATACATTTACCGACCGCGGTGGGCGTACTGTTGCTGTCCGGCCAGAAATGACGCCGAGTGTTAGCCGTATGGTGGCCGCGAGACAACAAGAGATTGGCTATCCTGCTCGCTGGTACAACATCGCCAACTTTATGCGCTACGAACGACCTCAGAGGGGGCGAGAACGCGAGTTTTGGCAACTCAACGCCGATATCTTTGGCGTAGCTGGTGTCGAAGCCGACGCTGAGATCTTGCTTATGGCGCACAACCTCATGAAAGCCTTTGGCGCAACGGAAAAGATGTATACGCTACGCATTAACGACCGTGAACTCATAAACACCATGATGCACGACTATCTAGGGCTTAGTACCGTTCAGGGTGAAATGATGATCAAACTTTTCGACAAAAAGGGTAAGATCCCGCACGAAGTGTTCCGCGATCAAGCGGTCGAAATCTTCGGCCAGGACAAAGCGGCAGAGGGGCTGAAAAAGATCGCCAAACTCATAAGCAGCCACGACATAGATGCGCTTCCAGAGGAACTTACAAACCTCGATGCTGTCAAACGGCTCAAAGAATTGTTTCGCGCCATCCATGCTGGCGGCTTACGAAACGCTATCTTCGACATCTCGCTCATGCGCGGCTTTGACTACTACACCGGCATGGTGTTTGAGGTCTTCGACAATCACCCCGACAACAATCGTGCCATGTTTGGCGGAGGACGCTACGACGGGCTGGTGTCGCTGTTTGGCGGCGAGCCTGTTCCGACCGTTGGGTTTGCGCCAGGCGCTACTATGATGGAAGTATTCCTGCGTTCACACGAGCTACTGCCCGATCTGCACTCAACAACCGATGTTTTCATGATCGTACTTGAAGGTGCGGAGCATGGGGCTCAGAAACTTGCACGGGAACTGCGCGAAGAGGGTGTACGAGTTGCTGTCGACATCACTGGCCGCAAGCTCGACAAGCAGATCAAAGCTGCAGTGAAGATGGACGTTCCCTACATGCTCTTTGTAGGTGAAAAAGAGCTTGCCGACCAGCAGTATCGCCTGAAAAACGTCCGCAGTGAACACGAGCAGTCTCTAAGTTTTGAGCGAGTCGTTACGACGGTCCAAGACCACCGCCGACCAATTGACTAATGCACCCCAGTTGAAGCGTGCTATCATAAGGTAACTCCTTACTCGTTGACTAGATGTAGAAGGTGGTGTTGGCTTGAGTAACGTACCTTTGATCCAAGTGAACTGTCAGCCATGGAAAATCGGCTGGCAGGTGATCGTTGACCTGGCGTGTGAGTCTGTCGACTGCGTCAGTCCTCACGAGCTTGTCATGTTGCGCGCCACTACCGGTGCGACAGCTAGCGAGATCCTCCTCAAGCACGGCCATGGCCGTTCCTGGACTGAGTTGACTCTCTATGTCCCGACCGAGGCCCAGGCACTGAAGGCAGAAGAGGGGATTCGCGCCTATTTCCCGCCCATCCGAGAAGAGCACGCGAGCGCATGACGCTCGCACCGCTCCAACAGGGGCGGGCTTTTCTTGTTAGGTTGACAAAAACAGTACAAAGTGCTAATATATACCTATGGGGCAACGTCATCTGACTTAGCCCACACATTTATTTTGCCTTGAGACAGTCTCGAGGCACAGGACAGAGGAGTGGACATGTTCGTTTTGCGAGCTATGGCGGGATCGTTGCTTGGATGTGCGTTTGTCGTGGTCATGACTACGTCCGACGACGCTGCGCGCATCTCGCTGTACATCTTCCTCGGGATGGTGGTCCTCGCGATCCTTGCGTTCATCGCAGCTGAGTTCGTCGGGCAGATGGAGTGGTCCAATGAGCTCCGTGAGGCTGCGCTTCAGCAGGCATCCTCGCGCGACATCACGGACCGCGAGCTTCGCTTGGCGCAGATGCACCTGGACTTGGGTCGGTCCAGCAATATGTCGATGATCGCAACGATCGTCGCCACGCTGCTCGGACTGCTCATGCTCAAGCGCCTGCTCGAGAAGAAGTAACACCCATGGCGTCGCCACAAGCGACGTCTCCGGGGACTCCTCTGTCCCCACCCCCAGAAATCTCAAAGACTTGAGGTTTGTGGGAGTGGAAATTTCTTGGGACCATCTATATCTGTTAGAATAGGTCACTGTTATGAAACATACTCTCAAAAAACTCTCTGAAACCACTGTCCAGGCTACAGTTACGCTTGACGACAAAGACCTCGCTACCGCTAAGCGCCTCGGCGTGAGCCACTTGGCACCAAAAGTAAAAGTACCTGGCTTTCGTGCTGGCAAAGTGCCGGCCGACGTCGCTGAAAAGCACCTCGACCCTGTTGCGCTTGCCAACGAAGTTGCAGAACATGCTATAAACATCGCGCTTAACGACGTCGCGACTGCTGAGTCACTGCGCGTGCTCGACCAGCCAAAGGTTGACCTAAAAGACTTTACCCCGTACGAATCTATGACGTTTGAAGCAACCATCGAAATTTTGCCCGAGATCAAGCTCGGTGACTACAAGAAGTTGAAGGTGAAAAAAGCCAAAGTAGCAGTCACTGACCCTGAAGTCGACGAAGTTGTTGAGCGTATGCGCAGCCAGCTTTCTGAAAAAAAGGAAGTGAAGCGAGTCGCTGAGTTTGGCGATAGCGTGAACATCGACTTCCTAGGCAAGATGGACGGCGAAGCTTTCGATGGTGGCGCGGCCAAAGGCTACGAACTTGGCCTGGGTACTAGTAGTTTCATCCCCGGCTTTGAAGAAGCCATTGTTGGCCACAAGGCGGGCGAGAAGTTTGACGTGCCTCTGAGTTTTCCAAAAGACTATCACGCAGAAAATCTCAAAGGCAAGAAAGTAGTTTTTGAAGTAACACTGCACCAAGTCTCAGAAGTTCAGCTTCCTGAAGTAACCGATGAATTTGCTGTCAAAGTTGGTCCGTTCAAGACCGTCGTGGGTATGCGCGAGGACATTCGCGCTCAACTGCTCGAACAGAAGCAAAAGACAGCGGATGACGAGCTCAAAGACGAACTGGTCGGCATGTTGGTAGAAAAAAGCACCGTGCCTGTTCCGCAACTACTGGTCGACGACCAAGTTCGGGCCATAGAGCAGGACGCACGACAAAACCTTATGTACCGTGGCATGAGCCCCGAACAGTACATGGAGCAGCAGGGCTACAAGGACGAAGACGCCTGGCGTGAGGCGGAGTTCATCCCGGCAGCTACGAAGCGCGTCCAGGCTGGCCTAGTGCTGTCTGAACTTAGCAAAGCCGAGAAGATAGAAGTAACTACCGAAGAGCTGAACGCGCGCCTCGCGCAAATGCTCGAGCAATACGCTAGCATGAAAGAGCAACTAGATACTCCAGAAGCTCGCCGCGACATCGCCAACCGTGTCTTGACCGAAAAAACAGTCGACCGCTTGGTTGAGCTAAACACCAAATAGTGGTATAACACTTTGCATGCCCTGGCAGGGTGTGCGAGCGAGGAGACGCCATGAGGAAAGCCTTGATGGTTTGTGCAGTAGCCGCCGTGGGCGCCGCCGCTGGGACCGGTCTGGTCTTGGCGCTGCGTGACCCGTTGCTGGATCTCGTCGACAGAATCGACGACTGGCTCGAGACTCCGTAGAGCACCGCTTCACCCGAGAACATCTGTTCAACGACATGATCCGCTTCATCCTGCCAGGGCAACAGCCCACGTTCATCCGACTAGCACTCTCACTTGACGAGTGCTAGTTTTTTGCTAAAATCAGGATATGACAAAAGGGTATTTGGTTCCAACGGTTGTTGAAAAAAGCTATGACGGCGAGCGCGCTTTTGACATATATTCGCGTCTGCTCAAAGAACGCATCATCTTTCTCGGCGAGGAAGTCAACGAACACACGGCGAACATCATCGTGGCGCAGCTACTTCACCTCGCATACGAAGACCCTAAAAAAGACATCTCTCTCTACATAAACAGCCCTGGCGGCAGTGTCACCGACGGCCTGGCCATCTACGACACCATGCAGTTCATTGCGCCAGATGTCGCAACGTATGGCATAGGGCTACAGGCAAGTATGGGAGCTTTCCTGCTCAGTAGTGGCGCAAAGGGCAAGCGTCATTTGTTGCCAAATTCTCGTGTGATGATTCACCAGCCATCTTCAGGCACACAAGGTATGATTACCGACCAAGAGATCCGCCTCAAAGAGTCGTTGCGTTTGAAAGAGCTGCTTACGAACATTATGGCCAAAAACACCGGTCAAAAAGCCGCAAAAGTAAAGGCAGACATGGAGCGCGACTTTTGGATGGACGCAGAAGAAGCCGTCAAATACGGCCTCGTCGACAAAGTTGTCAAAAAAGTCTAGACATTGACTAAAACTGCTAATTGTGCTATACTTATTTAGTACATCCCGTACGATCTTTCCATTGCTGACGAAAGGTTTGCGCAGTGAACAACTTCATCGAAGCAACGTTGGGCCTTGGAATGTTCGCGCTTCTGATCATGGGTCTACAGGCTGCCCACATGGTCGAGATGGCCCGCAAGGGTCCTCGCGGACTCAAGAAGGTCCGGCAGCTCTCCGAGACAACTCCCTACGTTCCGATGATCTCGGTCGAGGGGGCGTGGATCGTCTCCACAGCCATGCTCTACATGTTCATGATGATGCTCGCCGGTCTGGCGGACAACGTCTCCAACAGCGTCGGCTGGGCCTCATTCGGCATCTGCCTCGTCGTCTTCGCGATCGGCGTCTATGTCCAGATCAAGGTCGACGACATCATCGACAACATCGAGCAGGAGCAGCGCAGCAAGCAGCCTCTGCAGGAGCCGGCAGAGTGAAGCTTTCGGGACGATCGTACGGGACCGCGGCAACTCTTCTTCCCATCCGGGAGGAAGAAGCCGCGGTTTCGTCATTTTTGGGGTTGATTTCGCGATATAAAGTGACTATAATTGGGGCTAATGAAGATTGTATAAGCTGGGCTGGTTCTACACGCACGCCAAATGGCGGGCGTTTTTGCGTGTTGTGAGCCCCAGACTTGAAAACTTCGGCGCCCCACCCCAGGGTGGAAACAACAATCTAACTGCGAGGAGCGAACAGTTTTATGGCCAAAACTGCACCTGCGAAGCAGAAGCGAGTCTTTTTCACAGAAGAAAAAGCAGCGCTCGAACTTCCAAACCTTATCATTCACCAGCTCGACTCTTGGAAAGAGTTTGTCGAGACGGGTCTAGGCGAAATTTTTGCCGAGATTAACCCTATAGAGGACTACACGGGCCAAAAGCTCGAGTTGCGTTTCAAAGACTACCACTTTGAACAGCCGAAAATCACTGAGGCACACGCCCGCGAAAACAACATCAGCTTCGATGCACCGCTTAAAGCAGTTGTCGAACTTACCAACAAAGTAACTGGTGAGGTTAAAGAGTCTGAGATCTATCTCGGTGACTACCCATGGATGACCGACCGCGGTACCTTTGTCATCAACGGTGCTGAGCGTGTCGTCGTCAGCCAGCTGATTCGTAGCTCAGGTATTTTCTTTACTGCCGACAACCATGGTGGCGTGAACCGCTACGGCGCAAAACTTATCCCAGGCCGTGGCGCATGGCTTGAGTTTGAGACTGCTGCCAACGGTGCCATCTATGTAAAGATTGACCGACGCCGCAAGATCGCAGTGACAACACTGCTGCGCGCACTCGGTTACCCTAGCCAAACCGCCATCAAAGAACTGTTTAAAGACGTCGACACGGGTGACGTAAGCTACATCGACTCAACCTTCGACAAGGACCCAGCCAAGGGTACCAACGAAGCACTCATCGAAGTCTACCGCCGTCTACGACCAGGTGACCTCGCAACTGTCGACAACGCTCGTCAGATGATCGAGCGCATGTTCTTTGACTTCAAGCGCTTCGACCTCAGCCGTGTCGGTCGTTACAAGATGAACCAGCGTCTGGCCATGACGCTTCCTAACACCGCAGAAAACCGAGTTCTTCGCCTCGAAGACCTCGTTGCCATCGTTTCTGAGATCATCCGTCTGAACAACACGCAGGACAAGCCTGACGACATCGACGCACTTTCAAACCGACGTATCAAGTTGGTTGGTGAGCTTGTCGCTCGTCAGTTCCGCATCGGTATGCTCCGCATGGACCGCAACGCTAAAGACCGTATGAGTGTCAGTGACATCGAAAACGTCTCTCCAGGACAGCTCATCAACGCTCGTCCAGTAGTTGCTGCAGTTCGCGAATTCTTCGCAAGCTCACAGCTTTCACAGTTCATGGACCAGACCAACCCACTTTCTGAACTTTCACACAAACGACGCCTGAGCTCTATGGGCCCTGGCGGTTTGAGCCGTGAGCGCGCCGGACTTGAAGTTCGAGACGCTCACCCAACTCACTACGGCCGTCTCTGTACTGTTGAGACGCCAGAAGGTGCCAACATCGGACTCGTACTCAACATGGCTTCGTATGCCCGTGTTAACGAGTACGGTTTCCTCGAAGCCCCATATGTTCGTGTCAAAAACGGCAAAGTTACCGACGAAGTTGTCTACCTCGACGCCGCAGAAGAGATGAAAGAAATCATCGCTGACGCAAGCAACGACGTAACTGCAGCCGGCAAGTTCAAAGAAGCACGTGTCAGTGCTCGCAAGAACCTGGCTCCAGGAGAAGTTGACGCTACCGACGTGACCTTCATGGATGCAAGCCGTACGCACGTGATTGGTACGACAGCCGCACTTGTCCCATTTGTTGAAAAGAACCGTATCGACCGAAACTTGACCGGTTCAAACATGCAACGACAGGCTGTTCCACTTGTAAAGACCACGAGCCCAATCGTTGGTACTGGTATCGAAGCAGACATTGCTCGCAACACTTCTCAGCTCGTTGTAGCTGAAGGAAACGGTGAAGTCATCCGTGCCGACGGTGACGCGATCGAAGTCAAATACGGTCCAAAAGACGTCCGCACCTACGAGCTTGTTCACTTCGAACAGAGTAACGACGACCGCTCAATCAACCAGCGAACCGTCGTAAGTCGTGGTGACAAGGTTAAAAAGGGTGACATCCTCATCGAGGGTGCATCGATTGCTGACGGTGAACTCGCGCTTGGTCGCGACCTGCTCGTCGCCTTCATGCCTTGGGGTGGTTACAACATGGATGACTCGATCATCCTGAGCGACCGTCTTGTACGAGACGACGAATTGACCAGCATCAACATCAAAGACTACATGGTAGAAGTTCGTGAGACCAAGCTTGGTCCAGAGATCGTCACCCGTGACATCCCGAACGTTTCAGAAGAATCACTTCGCCACCTCGACGAGAACGGCATCGTTCGTGTCGGTGCAGAAGTAAAGGCTGGTGATGTTCTGGTTG
>CAYMMO010000025.1:6605-8687 GCA_964391615.1 uncultured Candidatus Saccharibacteria bacterium | reverse complement strand
TATGAATTACCCGATGCATGGAAGTTTGATCAGAGAGATTCAGAAGGTCTTCCACATGCTGCATCATAGATTCTGACCACTCCTCACTTGGACTAACGCCATATCTTGCATACAGTGCCTCAAGCTGTTCCTTCATCATTGCGAATACTGACAGTTTCATAATTTCAAAGTTAAGGGGTGTGCCACTTTCGTTGACCATGTCTGCGAGGAGTAGGGGACGTACCCTTGTGACTATCACCCTTTCCTTCACCCCATGAGGTACTTGAAGCGGACACCTTTTTACACTAAACGTTCTTCCGCTCTTTTCGACAGGAATTTCTGTCTCAACGATGCCGTGGCCGACTAGCCATTGGAGCAAGTCCCTGTAGGGATCTTTATACGACCCCCCAGGAGGCACCAGGTCATGATCTGTGGAGCTTAGCTCCACGACACGGACCTTTCCTAGGTAATCATCAGATACAGCCATAGCGAACCGTTCCCCAAAGTTCTTCCCGCGTTTTTCCGTCATAAAGCGAGCATGAAGGTCCAGAAATGCACCGTCTCTCGGAGAGTAGTCGTCATGCAAAAAGCGATCACGCAAAACGTGAGCTCTTTTCGCTTCATGTAACTCATTTTCCGTCTTGCTCAGTTCGTCAAGATAACGACCGGTGGGATCTATGCTGTCACGCTCTATCATTCAAATGTCTATTATATCAAGTATTTACGTATCTTGTCAAGAGTGTTACTGGGGTGGGGGAGGGATCGGCTTGTGGCCTCCGCTCCCCCACACCCCATCAGGCACCTCGAGGCTGGATCGCAGCTTGAGGGGCGACATCTCTGCGGTCAGTCCCCGAAGGGAACGTCCTTCATGTAGTCGGCTCGTGCTTGATCGCACGTAGCGACAGGATGTGAAGTGACAGTCCCAGTACTCTCCGGGTCAACCGCTTCCTCACTTGACGCCGACATAGCTCCTCCTTCTTGCAGCCTCCTAGGCTGCGATAGTCGATCTTGCCCCTTGTGGTTGTCGTGAAACGCCCTGATTGATCACGTGTACGTGGTACAAAGAGCGTCTCATGTCGGCCGCACGGTCAGCAGCTCGGAGCGCCTTCCACACGACGTCACGATTGCCGAGAAGCCTCATGAGCTCGTCGAACTTGAGACAGTTCAGCTGTCTGCGGCGCAAAGACCTACCTGGCTTGACGCTTTCCGCCACCGTTCGCGCCTTGCCACCCACCTTAGATCCCATACGACCTCCAAGAGTGTGCCTGGACCAGAAAACGAAAAATCCGAGCTTTCGGCTCGGTTTCATGTGTTCTGGAATTGTATGTTCTATGAAACCGAGCGACTTCGACCAATGAGAATGAGACCTTTTACTAGGCCGACGTTCTTCACTGATTGAAAACTGTTCGGGTTCATTGCAAGTGAGTATGACAAAGCATATCCAGCATGTCAAGCACCTCTGGTCGACACCACAAAAATATGCTATAACAATCATGTCCAGGAAAGGAGGCGCCATGTGGCGCATCAGCAAGTGGATGCTGGAGCACGAGAAGGCCTCTCAGGCGTTCGTCATGTTCGGACTGATCGTCATGTTCGGCCTGACTGCGTACGCGGTCACCCAGTAGCCCGCCAACGATGCGGGGCCTGCGCCAACGGCAACGGCCCTGCATCGCCCCTTCCTTCGACGTCGCGCTCCAAGTTTGCCTGGAGCGCGTTTCTCTTGTAAAAGCTCATCGCATCTGTTAGAATGACTCTAACGTTACCAGAGACAGTAGCTGCACGCGAGTGCTTAATCCGCTACCGAGGCGATGAAATACTTCTTTCGACGCACCGCTATAGTCCTGAGTTACGCTCAGGCGTTTTTATAGGGTAACGATACGTTAACAATCCGGGTATACCACTTTACCAAGCTAACTTTTCATCAAAGGAGCCTACATGGCTATTACACGAGAGAAAAAGGAAGCTTTGGTTGCAAAAGTAAGTAGCATGTTCACTAGCTCAAAAGCAGTCGCGTTTGCACACTACAACGGCCTGAGTGTCGCTGAAGTACAAACCCTCCGCCGCACAGCTCGTGAGGCAGGCGTCACGATCCTGGTTGTCAAA
>CAYMMO010000025.1:3932-6595 GCA_964391615.1 uncultured Candidatus Saccharibacteria bacterium | reverse complement strand
GTTCGTGTCGCTATGCAGTCAGTTGACACCTTTAAGGACACTGACACCGCTAGCCTTACCGGTCAGCTACTCTACGCCTACAGCGACAGCGACGAAGTTGCACCAGCTCAGATCCTGAACAACTTTGCAAAGACTCACCCAAGCCTCGCGCTTGCTGGTGGATTCTCTGCAGAGGGCTTGGCCCTGAGTGCGGACGACGTCAAAGCCCTGGCAGGTCTGCCAAGCAAGAACCAGCTTATCGCCGAAGTCGTCGCTCAGCTGCTTTCACCAGTCCACGACGTTACAAACGCGTTGTCTGGCAACTTGCACGCACTACTTGACGGCGTTGAGTCAAAAGCTACTGCTTAACTAGCAATCAAAGTTTATACACTAACCAATTAACTATCACGAGGAGAAATCTCATGGCAGATGTAAAAAAACTCGCGGAAGAGCTCACCAAGCTCACCGTACTTGAAGTAAACGAACTAAAGAATGTCCTGAAGGACGAATACGGTATCGAGCCAGCTGCAGCCGCAGTTGCCGTTGCTGGTCCTGCTGCTGGCGCTGACGCCGGTGCAGCTGCTGCTGACGAGAAGTCAGAGTACACCGTTACTCTGAAAGACGCTGGCGCACAAAAAGTTGCAGTTATCAAAGCTGTAAAAGAAATCACCGGCCTTGGTCTTGGTGAAGCAAAAGCTATCGTTGACGGCGCTCCTGCACCAGTCAAAGAAAAAGTCAGCAAAGAAGACGCTGAAGCAGCCAAAAAAGCCCTCGAAGAGGCTGGCGCTACTGTCGAGCTCGTCTAAGGACGACCGACTTATACCCGGAATGTTCCATAGCACCTCTGTGAAAACAGGGGTGTTTTTGGTGTGAGAAAAAATGACAACGTTTTTGTCCGTACATCTTAAAATTGTGTGGAAAATATTTCGATTGACAAAAGACCTTCCGAGTAGTACGCTGACGGGTGATACAAGCTATAGAAATAAACAGACAAAGGATGCGAGCGGATGTCTGAATTACCAGAAAAACAAGTCAAACGACTGAAGTCATTACTACAGGAAGCAGAAACTAACTTGGCAGCAGCCAAGGAGCTTCTTATATCTATCGTTGGGGAAGACGATATGCCAGCCCACGGCAACTCAGAAGAAGTTGCAGGCAAAGTCATCGAAGGTGTGTTCGATGGACAGAGCATGATTGGCCCTGACGGCAAAACGTACCCAGTGCCAGCGAACTACGCCAGTAAGTCAAAACTCATCGAAGGCGACATACTCAAACTCACCATCGCTGACGACGGTGGCTTTATCTACAAGCAAATCGGCCCAGTCGCTCGACGTCAGATCATCGGCACCCTTGTGCAGCACGATGGCGCCTACTACGTAGAAGCTGGCGGCAAAGAGTACCGCGTGTTACTTGCCAGTGTTACGTACTTCAAGGCCCGCATGGGCGACCAGGTAAGCATCGTTGTCCCAGAAGACAACCGCGACGCCGTCTGGGCAGCCGTCGAAGCCGCACTGTAAAGTTCTAGGCTGCTCCGTGACACGTCCTATATGCTAGGGCGTGTCATTTTGATTCGGCTCCTGCTACACTAAAAAACAGAATCAGTGAGGGTAAACAAACAGGTGGGCAAGAGAGGGGAATATGGCAAAACTACACTTTAAGTATGGCGCTATGAACAGTGGCAAAAGCGACACACTCATCAAAACGGCCTACAACTACACCGAACAAGGACTGGGCGTCATCACAGTCAAGCCAGCGATTGACACGAAGGGAGCAGGGCTGATTATCGCTCGCGCAGGATTGACTCGACCAGTCGACATCTTAGCCACTCCCGAAGTAAACTTGCGGCGTGCCGTAAGTGAGCTCGGGTCACGTGCAACCATCAACTGTACACTTGTCGATGAAGCACAATTTCTCGGCCGAGATCAGGTGTCTCAGCTCTACCATATCGCCAAAAAAGACGACATATCAGTAATTTGCTTTGGTCTAAGAGCCGACTTTCGAAACCAACTCTTCCCTGGCAGTGAACGGCTCTTCGAGCTGGCTGACAACATAGAGAAACTCCCGACCATGTGTACCTGCGGCTCTCAGGCAGAATTTAACACACGTCTCGTCGACGGCATGCCGACATTTAGTGGAGACCAGGTAGCGATCGACGGAGAAGGTGAGATAACCTACACCTCACTTTGTGGAAGCTGTTACTTAGATGCAGGTGGCACGATCTAGACGTTGACACTGTAAGTCTTTCAGTATATGAAGGATAAAGTTTATACTTTTATATGTATTCAGTGCCCTATGAAAGGAGTAGTCAGTGTCTCGGGTGATTGACTACTCTTTCTTTTTGTAGTATAATAGTAGTATTGGTCCTACAATGGGCCTCGCACAGGAAGAGATACGTTATGAACGACGCCGAGAGCCACGAGGAAGCCCTGCTTCAAGCGTGGTGTGCCGGATACGAGAAGTGCAGGACTGACATGAGAGCAGCGCTTGATCGCCTGAGCGGTCATCAATCGCTGGCTGCGCTGACCGAGCACAACCGAAACGAGTTCGGCGACGTGCTGGATCTGCGGTTGCTCAACCTCACCCAGCTAACACTCCGTTGCCGGCATGCTCTGTACCGCGAGGGTGTCTACACCGTCGGCGACCTCGCCAAGCAGTCCAGGGGCTCACTGCTGGACATCCGCGGC
>CAYMMO010000025.1:0-3918 GCA_964391615.1 uncultured Candidatus Saccharibacteria bacterium | reverse complement strand
GTGACTGCGAGAACCTTCTCATGCAGTTCGGCCTGCGACTCCAGTAGTCGTAGGCGCACCCCGTCCGCCCGCCTCCCGTGGCTCACAGCCACCGAAAAGACCACCGGTATCCCCGGCAGAGTCATTCGGTGGCTCTTTTCGTTCCTGATGTATTTACTACCGCGATATGACGCAAAATCTAACGTACAATAGGTAGTGAAAAAGGGGAGTATGGGAAAAGCATTGTACCGGAAATACCGTTCACGCGGTTTTGATGAAGTCGTTGGTCAGTCGCATGTGACTGATTTGCTGAAAAATGCCATCCGTACAGGGAAGATTGCTCACGCCTACCTCCTAACTGGCCCGCGGGGTGTCGGCAAAACCAGTGTCGCACGTATCATTGCTCACGAAGTAAACGGACTCGAGTACAGTGAAGACACTCACCTCGACATCATTGAGATCGACGCCGCTAGTAATCGCCGCATAGACGACATTCGTGACCTCCGTGAAAAAGTCCACATAGCGCCGGTTTCAGCCAAATACAAAGTCTACATCATCGACGAAGTCCACATGTTAACGTCGGAAAGCTTCAACGCGCTACTCAAAACACTCGAGGAGCCGCCTAGCCACGTCATCTTTATCCTCGCCACAACCGAGGTGCACAAAGTGCCGGCGACCATTGTCAGCCGTGCCCAGCGCTATCATTTCCGACCCGCAACTCCAGCTGACATGGTGAAACACCTGTCCGAAATCGCCAAAAAAGAAAACATACCCTACGAAGACACTGCTCTTGAGCTGATCGCCGAGCACGCCTCGGGCAGCTTCCGTGACTGCGTAAGCTTGCTCGACCAGCTTTCGGGACTTAGTGAAACCATCACCGCTGAGCTAGTCGAGTCAGTGCTTGGTATGGCGCCAAAAGAACGCGTCGATGCACTCGTCCTGTCACTTGTGGAGCATAAAACCGACGACCTACTAAGTGTCCTAGACGAACTGCAAACCCAGGGTATCTCACCAGTAGTGCTGACTTCTCAACTTTCTTCACAGCTCATGAAACGTGCTCGTGAAGAACACGGCCTGTTCGTCCTACTCGACCAGCTCGTCGACGTACCTAAATCCCATGACCCACAACTGAAGCTCATCACTACGCTCGTGAAATACACAAAGCCAGTGCAGCACAAAACGGTCGCTTCTCACACTTCTCAAAAAACACTGGACGTCAAAGAACTCCCCAAAACACTGCGTGCCAACGAACAGAAAAAGACTGCTGCTCAGCCAGCTCCAGCGCCCGAGCCACCGAAGGCCGCTACCACTGCGTCACGGGAGTTTAACTGGGACGAGACGCTTGGCATGGTGAAGAAGCATCACGCGCCACTGTATAGCGTGCTGTCACGTGCAACGCATAGTTTTGCCGACAATACGCTGCGCCTAGAATTTGCCTATGCGCTGCATCGCAAAAAGCTCGAAAACCCGACAAGCCGTAACCAACTCAGCTCTGTACTCAAAGATTTGTTTGGGCTCACTCCGACCATTGTCATAGTTGAGCAGGGTAAAAGAGGTGAGCTAAACGCCACAGAGCAAGAAGTAGCTGCTATCATGGGTGGAGGAGAACCTGTCCGTGCCACAGTCTAGAAAATCCACCAGTGCCAGTGAGGGCAAAATACCACCACAAAACCTCGACGCCGAGATGAGTCTTCTTGGCGCTGTTTTGATTGACGAAGAAGCACTGGCTGATGTAAGCGATAAGCTACGAAGCACTGACTTTTACGACAAAAGACACGCCATGATATTTGAGGCCATGATGCGCCTCTATGAACACCACCGTCCGGTCGACCTCCTGACACTTAGCGACGAACTTACCAAAAAGGATGAGTTGGAACTTGTTGGTGGCTCGGCCTACCTGAGTGAACTGACTAACTACGTCCCAACCGCAGCGCACTCGAGCACCTATGCAGAAATGATCTCGCAAAAATCTATGCGACGCCGACTCATAAAAGCCAGCAGTGACATCGCCGAAATGGGCTTCAACGAAGACAAAGAGATCGCCGAGCTGCTCGAAAAGGCTGAGGCCGAACTCTTTTCAGTTAGCGGCAGCAGCGCCAAGCAAGACTTGGTGAGCCTCGAGCAGATCCTGACCGAAAGCTTCGACCGACTTGAGGAATTACACCGTGACGGAGGCAAACTTCGTGGGCTAAGTACCGGCTGGCGTGACCTCGACAACCTGACTGCAGGTCTGCAGAAAAGCGACCTGATCGTGCTCGCCGCCCGTCCTGCCATGGGTAAGACTACACTTGTCACCAACTTGGCCTACAACGTTGCGTCGAAAGAGAAGAAGGCCGTGCTGTTTTTCAGTCTTGAGATGAGCAAAGAACAGCTGGTTGACCGTATGCTAGCCGACGCCAGCAGTGTAAACGCCTGGAATATCCGTACCGGTAACCTAAGCGACGACGACTTCGAAAAACTTTCGACCGCTATGGGTGAAATGGCCGAAGCGCCGATTTACATCGACGACACGCCGGGCATTACCGTACTCGAGATGCGCACCAAAGCACGTCGCGAGGCGCATAACCACCCGCTGGGACTCATCATCGTTGACTACTTGCAGCTCATGCAGGGCGCAGGGCGCAGTGACGGCAACCGTGTTCAAGAGGTGAGTGAGATCTCGCGTGGCCTCAAGCTGATTGCTCGTGAGCTCGATGTGCCAGTTATCGCACTTTCACAGCTCTCACGTTCCGTTGAGTCTCGAAGCCCACAGATTCCACAGCTCAGCGACCTACGTGAATCAGGATCTATCGAGCAGGATGCCGACATCGTCGCCTTTATCTACCGCGAAGCGTACTACAACCCGGACACAGAGCGACAGAATGTTACCGACCTGATCATCGCTAAGCACCGTAACGGACCAACCGATACGGTCGAGCTCTACTTCCACCCAGAACGCCTGAAGTTCATGTCACTCGACAAACAACGAAGCTGATATACTGTAAAAAGTACATGAAAGCATCGCTGCTCAGAGAAATGACCTTGTATCGTTACCGCTACGCCATTGCGTACGGCTTCTTTGTAGTACTGCTCATAACCTTGCTCACCGTCGACCTAACGAATGTGCCATTTGGCATCAGTAACTCCGAGATGAATTCGGCTGTTGCCAGTAATTCACTCAATCCGTTCGCGCCACGAATCAGTGACATCGTGAACTTTCCTTATCATGTGCTGCAAAAACTGAGCATCGGACTCCTTGGTCTGTCGACTCTCAATATTCGGCTTCCTTCGGTACTCATAGGGCTGAGCGCGGGACTAGTACTCGCCGTCATGCTCAACACATGGTTCCGACGCAACGTAGCAATACTCAGCTTGCTGATCGCAACCTTTTCCGTACCTTTCATCTCTTCGGCGCGCCTAGGGGTGCCAACCATCATGTTCACGCTGCTACTTTTGGTGACACTACTCGCCGCCGTTAAACTGACTATGAAAAGTCAGCGTGCTTTTTTCTGGAAGCTCGTCATACTCATATCGTCACTCCTACTGCTCTATGTGCCATTTGGCATATATACGCTTCTTGCGCTCACGATTGCTGGGGCACTCCACCCACATATCCGCTATCAGCTCACGCATACAACACGCCTTCATATGGCAATCTTTGTGATCTTAGGGCTGGTACTCATTGGCCCGCTTATAACGGCCGCTGTCTATGAAAACGGCGTCATGCGCCAGCTCTTTGGCCTGACGACAATCGAACACAGCCTCCAGCCGCACGTACTCAAGGAATCGGTCATCTCGCTACTCAAGACACTGTTCCTGTTTTCCAAACAAACAGTCGGCGAAACTATCTCACCATTTTTGAACCTGACATTTGCGCTGTTTATTGGATTTGGGCTCATAAAAGTGATCATCGACCGTCACGCCGCACGTTCATACTTACTCCTCATATGGTTAGGGTTC
>CAYMMO010000024.1:0-10006 GCA_964391615.1 uncultured Candidatus Saccharibacteria bacterium | reverse complement strand
CCGCGACGACAACCGTGATGAGTGCCGAAGCAACATTGACGAGCAGTACGTTTCGACGTCGCATACCGAGACCCAAAAGAACTCCAAAGTCCCCTATCTCCTGTGGGATCTCATGTGCTGCAATCGCCAAGGTCGTCACCATGCCAAGCACTGGGTCGGCCAAGAACGCACCACCGATCACCATACCGTCTATCGCATTGTGGATAGTGTCGCCGATAACGATAAGTGAGCGAACCGACTTTTTGTTAGCCTGAGCAGCTTTGTGTTCGTCTTGGTGATGATCGTGATGATGGTGAAACCATCCAAGAAACCGTTCGAGCGTAAAGAACAGCACAAACCCACAGACTACGATGGCCATCGTCCAGTGTAGTGACGTCGACTTCTCTACTGCCTCGGGCAATAGGTCGAGAAGTGCAACTGCCAGCATAGCCCCGGCAGCAAAAGGTATCGCGACGCGTTGAACTTTCTCGACAGAAATCTTTTTTGTCAGCAGCAAGATGCCGCCGATCAACGAGAACAGACTGCCGAAGAGACTTGCCCCCAGCAATTGAAGCCATTCAGTCATGTCTCAGAGCCTTGCATTTATTTGCTATACCTTTTCCCATAAGTTATACTTCGCATTATACCGTAAACGTATGGAGGATAGATATGGCTACAAAAGCCAAAGCTACTACAAAATCTAAAGCCGCGTCTTCACGCAAAGCCCCAGCTCGCGCCGCAAGTGCAAAAGTTGTGAGCTCTAAGTCTGCAGGACGCCTGGCTGTCGTAACACCACAGGCACTCGTTGCCGAAGCAGTTGGTACCTTTGGTCTTGCTCTCGCAGCACTGACCGCACCAGCTGATCAACCACTACTCGTAGGTCTTGCCCTCGCAGTACTGCTTGTTGGCATGATGCGTGTATCTGGTGGTCACTTCAACCCTGCCATTACTTTTGGTTTGTGGGCAGCAAACAAACTTGACTGGGTCAAAGTACCTTTCTACTGGGTCTCACAGCTCATTGGTGCACTAGCTGCACTTATGGTCATTGGTCAGTACAACGGTAACGGCTCATCGCTCGACCTCAGCAGCTTTAGCACCTGGGACTGGCGAGTCTTCTTCGTCGAGTTCATCGGCGCAGCCATCTTCTTGTTTGGCATCGTCGCAGTTTTGAAGAACGTCTCTAGCAGCGCAGGTCGCGCAGCTGGTATCGGCCTCTCGCTTGTTGCTGGCCTCGTCGTTGCAGGTGGTCTGTTGACTGCTAACGCAACTCGCGAACAAACACTTGTTCAGAGTGGTAAAGAAACAAAGGTTTCTACAACCTTTGCAGCCCAGGGCGCAGCCCTCAACCCAGCAATCGCACTTGCTCAGACTGAGCGAGATGTGACTGCTATCAACAAGAGTATCGCTGGCGAAAGCTCAAGCGCAACCGAAAAGAAAGCTAGCCACTTCACACTTAGTGTTGTGCTCGGCTCACTCGTTGGTGCTGCAGCTGGTAGCAACCTCTACATGCTTGTCACAGGCATGAGCTGGAAGAAACGCGAACTCTAAAAAGTACGTGCTCAACCAAAAAATCCCGCCTCACCAGGCGGGATTTTTGTTTACCTTATTCCTCTTCGCTGCGAGGTCGATCAACCATGAGTGGCTCGATGCTGGTGCTTCCACCGGCAATCTTGACCACGTCCTTGTCGACATACGTGAGTTGTTTGTGAGCATTGTTGAAGTGTCCGACGGTCGCGCCCAGACTCACGCCAACCTTCTCTAAGTACTGTGAGAAGCCCTTCATGTGCTTACCGAGCTGTTCGACGTTCTTGCGTATAATCTCGGTGTCCTTCTGGATCTCGAGACTGCTCAGGCCCTGAGAGATGATCTGCAGCATCGCCGACAACGTACTAGGACCGACTATAGTCACACGCTTGTCGACCGCCGCATACTGCATGAGGTCTCGGCCATTGACTCCGGCAGCACCGACCTTATTGGCAAGCAAGTCGTAGTAGATCGCTTCTGACGGAATGAACATGAGCGCCTGGCCAAGGGTGCCTTTTTTCGTGTCTATATACTTGGCGGTTTCGTCGATACGTTTTTTCAGGTCATCTTTGAACGCTTTTTCGAGGTTGGGTCGGTCGGCCGGCTTGGCCTCTACTAGGCGGTTATAGTTTTCTAACGAGAACTTGCTGTCAATTGGCAGGATCTTGTCGTCGAGTCGAATGATGGCATCTACTACCATCCCCTCTCCTAGTCTGTACTGTAGCTCAAAGGCCCCAGGAGGCAGCATGTTTTCCAAGATCTGCTTTAGGTAAAACTCTCCGAGTACTCCACGTTGCTTTGGGTTTGACAGTACGTTTTGGAGCGACTTTAGCTCATCTGCGACGTCGACAACCCGACGGTTTGTTTCATCCAGCTTCGTCAGCCGCTGCGTGACATCAGCGACAAGCTTTGCACTTTCGCTCAGCTGCTTCTGAAGCGAGCTCTGCATACTCGTGTTGTTTCGCTCGAGTCTTTCACCAACTGATTGCTGCAAACCGGCGATACTCCGCGTCAGCTCGTTCACGTCACTTTTGATCAGCTCTACTGAGCCAGACGACTTAAGCTCCTTGAGACGAATGTTCAGGGTCACGATAACAATTAAAAAGCCGATGACAACTACTGCGAGCACAAAAAGAATAGCTTGATCCATACCCTTAGTATACCCCGTATATGCTTAAGCGAACAGGAGTACGACGCGAGAAACGAGCACGAACAGTACGGTCGCAAGCACGACGTACAAGAAGTTACTCGCACGGGCTAACCAGCCATAGAGCGCAAACGCGAGCGCAAACAGCGCAACTTGCCAGACCATGCCTTGCTGCCAGCTCAGTTCACCAAGCCATGCCTGAGCACTCCAGAGGCTTGCCAACACGGCCAGAGCAACGAGTAGTGGTCGATAGATCGCCATACGTGCCATCACAGCGACAGCAGCAACCAGCGCGATGACATGTGCACTCACCCATGCAATGGTGCCGCCATTGTTACAGATGGTAAACGCGTCAGCTGAGCGACAAAAAACCGGGACGATAAAGTAGTTTGCGATTGCAAGATAAAGGAGCCAGCCCATTAGTCCAGTCGCCGCACCGATAACTAGTAGACGTACCAGTACGCTTACGTCAATTGGCAGCGCATCGTAGCGTGGGGCTTTCACACGTTTCTCCTCATTCATATATATATGATGTGTATTTTTGATTATTTTGTCAACTTTTTATACCAGATCGCACCACTAAGACCCGCCAAAATTCCACCCACGACATCGAGTGGTGTGTGGACGAGCGCTAGCACACGCCCCAAGCCCATGAGCAGCACAAGCGAAGCTAGAACTATGGTAAGTTGCTTGTTTCTTGTCAGTGCATAGACAGCCGCAACCGCAACGGTCGCCAATAGCGCGTGATCAGACGGAAACCCTGGGTTGTTTATATATGCCGCTCCTGCAGATGCACCCGCCTCCAAAAAAGGTCGCGCCACACTCGGCTGATACACCAAACTCATAAGCTTACCGACGAGAAGCGATGTCAGCCCAGCCATCACGAGCACTGGCATGACCTGCCAAAAATTACGACGAATCTTCCATAAAATCACAGGACCTGCAATCGCCAAGATTATGAGCAGCGTGCCGTCGGCAAGTAGTCTAACCAGCATTGGTAGTAACTCCTTTTTCTGCCCGTGAGGCAGCAATTGAACTCATGACTGCTGCGGCTACGATCACGATACCGGATGCGCCTGCCACAACTTCAGGTACCTTCAGAAATAGCCCGACCAAAAGTACAGTTCCGAGCACGGCGATAGTATAGTGTGCACCGTGTTCTAGATACCTGTACGCACCTAGCACGTTGCGCCGCACCATAAACAACGTCAGAGATCGCACCCACAGAGCTCCGACGCCAAGACCTATGGCGATCAACACGACGTCTTTTGTGACGGCAAAGGCACCGAGCACGCCGTCAAAACTAAAGCTAGCATC
Source organism: uncultured Candidatus Saccharibacteria bacterium (assembly GCA_964391615.1). Classification (GTDB taxonomy): domain Bacteria; phylum Patescibacteriota; class Saccharimonadia; order Saccharimonadales; family Saccharimonadaceae; genus CAYLGT01. The sequence goes on along the minus strand of CAYMMO010000024.1, from coordinate 6,039 downwards.
GAGCACCTGCAAGTACATAAATGCCATAAACCCAGCCACCATTGGACTGGAGCTTTTCGCTTTCGAGGACTGAGAAGCCGTAAAGAAGTCGTTCAGTTTGCTCAGACCAAGCTGCAGTACAATTCCAAGCCCACCTGCAATCAGCGTTTCGCGAGGGTGATCGTTGAACGGCAGTGCAGCCACAACTACTAGCGCGATGACCGCGATAAACGTATAGACCCACCATTTACCCAGGCGCTGTAGTGGACGCTCAATGACACTAAGCCACCGAACCTTGCGTCCTGGATCAAAGAAAAACGCCAGCGCTAGCATGAGCAGAAACATACCACCAAATGACGAGATGAGGGGGTGCGCCCGCTCTAGCTCATGTGCATACTCGTCTGGTTGGTTGAGTGCAAGATCTATGACATGCCCTGCGCCAAGTCCCGTCGTAAGCATGACCAGTACGATCGGGAACACCAAACGCATACCAAAAACGGCGATGAGCATACCGACGGTTATGAACATGTCTTGCCAAAACTTGTTCATAGTAGCCAGCACCCTGGCGTTGATGATCGCGTTGTCGAAACTAAATGTTACTTCCACCAGCATGAGTACAAAGGTCAAAAAGGCTGCTTTTGGACCAAGAAAATAGTACACCCCAACTATGCTCGCAATGGAAATAAATCCCGAAACAAAGAAAATACGAAACGGATGGTGCGATTGCAGAGCTTTTTTCATCTACCGTTTATTATACGGCAGCAGGGCTCAGTTGTGGCAGTGAAGAAAGTCGTGAAACTCGTTTTTGGACAAATTGTTCGATTTTGCGCTCAGTCCACCCGCGCTTATAGAGTTCATCTTTGAGTTTGCCGGTCACGGCGACATAAAATGCTAGGCGATCTTTGAACCCATATTTTTTCACAACTACGTCGAGGCTTCGCTCTCGCAGCTGTTCGCGCAGTTCATCGGCGCTGATGCCGAGGACGCTCGCCCTGAGTTCATGCTTCCGATCATGGCGCTGGTAGACGCGTTCTAGCTGTCGGAGCTGCTTATCACCACGTAGGCTTCGCCTTTCGAGCGCTGCCGCGTTGACACTGCTTAGGCTGATTATCCCGATAAGCACCAGAGTAGCCAGAGTGTTAGTCGCAATCTTTTTCACTTTAGAGTACCTCCTTACTTTATAAACAAGTTGGTAGTGCTTTTCATTATACCGGCATATATACCGTGAAAAGAAAGTGGTTTTAGCAACATAAGCGCTATCATGGAAGTATGGCCAGACCTGCAAAAGTATCAAAAAAACAGCCAAATTTGTGGCCGCTGTGGATATTTGTAGGACTGTCGACCCTACTCTCAGTATTGTTATTCATCCCTCTCAACTATGCGGTCTCGTCCGGTATCGCCTCGTTGAGCCTCTTGATCTTCCCTGTCATAGCCCTGTTGACGCTACTTCTCATACTTTTTGCGAACGTGCCTCATACCGTACTTCGCATCTGCCTTTCGCTGAGCTTGCTGCTCTCCGTCGCATCGAGTATCTATCCGCAAGCTGGGTACTACGGTGTCGCCCAGTCAGTTGGCGCTTCGCTTTCATGGAATCCGTTGCACTATGCAAGGTTTTCCGGCGCTACCACCATTGCCCCCGACAAAACGCTTTCCTATAAACAAGCTGGCAACAAACAACTCCCCCTTGCCATGTACGGGCAAACTCAGAGCACCCCCAAGCCAGTTGTCTTACTGCTACATGGTGGAGGCTGGCGCTACGGCAATTATCTTGAAACTGGTCGTTGGCCAGAGCTGCTGACTAAAGCTGGCTTCCTCGTTGCAAGTGCAGAATACCGACTATCCTCCCCGACACACCAGACATGGCAAGAATCCCCAGCAGATGTCCATGACGCGCTCGTTTACCTGCAAGATCACGCGAGTACTCTCGGTATTGATCGACAGAGGATTACACTCATGGGACAGTCAGCCGGTGGGCACCTAGCTCTTCTGGAGGCCTACAAAAATGACGGGGTTTATTCAGTCATAAGTCTCTACGCACCGATCGATCTCGCCTATGACTACACTTCAAGTCGCGACAAATCAAGCGAACTAAACTTTATCGGTGGTGGACCGGACCAATATAGCGAACGCTACGGCGAACTCTCGCCTTCATCGTACGTCAAACAGTCTAGCCCCATGACACTCATGATTCAGGGCAAGCGTGACGACCTCGTTGCCACAGCAAACGCCACCCTGCTGTCTCAGCGACTCAGTGATTTCGGCGTCAAGCACCGAGTGGTGCTTTTGCCGTTCACTGGTCACTCTTTTGAGAACCAACAAGGTGGATTTGCGACTCAGATCGCCGAGCAGGTAGTCCTAGACTTCTTGCGACGCTAGCTTAACGCGCGTGATGACGTGGCTCGACAAATGTCAGAGCTTTGCCCGACTTGCCGCCGCGACCGGTACGACCGATGCGGTGTATGTAGTCGTCATAGGTGTTCGGCTGGTCAAAGTTGATGACGTGGGTAACGTCAGGTATGTCGAGTCCTCGTGCAGCCACATCAGTAGCAACCAGGACTTTCACCTTTTCTTCTTTGAAGGACTTTAGTGCGCGCTGACGCTGTGACTGAGACTTGTTACCGTGAATTGCTTCAGACGGTATACCGCTCTTCGTCAGGTTGTCTGCGAGACGCTGAACGCCGTATTTGGTTTCACCAAACACGAGAACTTTTTCAAATTCTTCGCTTTTGAGAAGCTGTTCGAGAAGTTCAACTTTGTGAACCTTGTCGAATGCCTCGACAATGTCTTGCTGAACGTGGTCGCTGGTTTCGCTGGTGCGAACCGAGACGAGCTCAGGGTTGATCATAAAGTCCTGGACAAGTGCCTGGATAGTTGGAGTCATAGTAGCGCTAAAACAGAGTGTTTGACGCTGCTTAGGTAGTAGTTCGGCAACAAAACGGATGTCGACGATGAATCCCATGTCGAGCATACGGTCAGCTTCGTCGAGGACAAAGGTGTTGATTTCGTTGAGGCGAAGCGCCTTACGCTTGATAAGATCCTTGAGTCGTCCTGGAGTACCGATGATGACATGCGGGTTACGACGAAGATCACGAATCTGACGGTCGATGTTCGTACCACCGACGACTACTGTCGAGAACAAGCGCAGGTCACGAGAAAAGCGTTTAAACTCTTCGTCGATCTGCTGAGCTAGCTCACGGGTTGGCGCCATGATAAGCACCGAGTTGCGGCGTTCGTCAGCGTTAAGCTTTTCGAGGATAGGCAGCAAGAAGGCAGCCGTTTTACCGGTACCTGTGTTTGCAAGCCCAATCACGTCGCGGCCGCTTAGAGCAAGCGGGATCGCCTGGTCTTGGATGGCACTTGGTGAATCGTAGCCAATACCGACGAGGTTTTGCTGCAAACGTGTGTTGAGCGCAAAGTCAGTAAAAGCGTGTGTAGATTCATAGATGACCTGCTGTTGTTCAACGGGTGTTTTGTTTATGAACTTACTTGGGTGTATGGACTGTTTCTTCGGGCCACGTGAACCACCGCCGCCGCCAGAGCGGTTTCGGTTGACCTTAAAACGGTTGTTTGGTCGCGGTTTTGCACCGCGAAAAGAGTTGTTCTGCATGAATACCTTTCTTGAAATTCATTTAGACGATGAAAGACAAGAAATTATTGTGAGCAATATCGAGTATTCATCCAGTGATTTATTTCACTAACAATCTATTATAGCACAAGTTGTATAACATGTCTAGTCCTCTAGGTCAAACCATAAGGATTACTACTGATGACAAGCTGTATACTAGGAGCATATGCTCGACCATCACCTGCAACGCGAAATCCACTTTCAGCTCTCTCATGCCGACAGTCTGCGGTTCAGCGAACTACAGCCCGAGGGTGTTGAAAACAAACTCTTTGACTATCATCTAAAGAAGACCTTGCGCTCCGGTCTCATACAGAAAAACGACGATGGAAGCTATAGCCTCACCCCTACCGGTCGTCGCATCGGTGCAGGTACACTCTCTCGACCCAGTTCAACTGCCGACAAGGCGTACTCCTTGCTACTTTTTGGTCTACAGCGCGAGGACGGGGCGTGGCTGCTCTACGAACGAACCTCTCACCCTCAGATCAACCGTGTGGGGCTACCCCAGCACCGGCCAGATGCACACCACTCTACCCTAGAGAGCGCCCGCACGTTTGCGACCCAGATAGACATCGAGGCCGATTTTTCAGTGCACGCACATGGCTACTTGAGGGTCTTTGACGAAAACGATGCCGTAGAGAGCTTCGTGCATTTTACGCTGCTCAAGGGTGTATGTAGCGCAGCGGACACCCCCTTGCCTGACGGCTATCGATGGGTTGCTGCGGCCGACTTCAGTGACCTCGACTTGCTCCCAAGCACTAGCGTACTTATGAAATTACTTGCAGGACCCACCGGCGGTTTTGCCGACGAGACGTTACGCATCAGTTAGGCCGCTAGTTCTATAGCCTCTTCATACGCCTGGTAGGCACCATTTGGCGCGACTCTTCGCCAATACACTGCAAGTGGACTATCGACGTCGGCAAGTTGAGCGAGTGATGGCGCAGCTCCAAGCTGTAGCTCAAGCTGCCTGGCACGCTCGATAGCCCTCTGCCCCTGCTGTCGTGCAGCCAGTTGTGCGTCAAACGCATTCATGCGTAGATGAGCACTACCCAGCTCTAGACAGCCAAGTCCCAACGAAGCGTTCCCGATGGCACGGCCAAATGCCTGCCGAGTGCGTTTCAGTGGCGCTCTCTCATAATGTTCATCTCTGTATAGGTCTGCAAATACGCCAGCCTCAACTATGCCGCCATACGCTTCGTCACGAACGCCTGCAGGACTGAGACGAAAATCAAGTGTGTCGTCAGCAAGTTGCGGCAAATAAAGCCGACGTCGCATGACAAGCGCATCACGCGCCAATGCGTACCAGCTCGTATTGATGCCCGTTGCCGACAGCAGCTCGCTGGCAAATTGTACGTCAGGTTCTTCCTGAACGTGCTCTAGTATGCCAATGATCACTCTAAGGCCTTTCGCTTGCTGCTCCGCCAGCAAGGCTCCTGGAAGTAGAGTGCGTCGACGAGCTATCTCGTCTTCGTCACGGGCGCGGGCCGGTACATAGTGCTCACCGCGTAAGTGTTCTGTTGGTAAATCGAAATGCTTATATGGATGTTTCATACTTCGCAGTATGCCAACAGAGTGGAGATGTTACAGTGAAGACTTTTTCACTAAATGTTAGACATGTCTCGTCCGTCGTGATAAAAATCAAAAAACTACTGTTAGAATGGAGCTCACACGATGAATGTATCACGCAAACCAAGTAAAAAACCACCAACCCCTCGAAAAGGCGTTTATGACCTCTACTGGGAATTTGCTGCAAAGCGCCAGGAGGTATTTTTGAAACGATACAACAATCAGCCCGCCCCCTGGACTGATGACCCGATACTGGGTGAGTACAAGTTCTGCAACGTCTTCCGCGTTCTCGACAGAGTGAGCCAGTACATGGTCAAAGAGGTTTGTTATAGTGCCGAACCTCGCACAGCCGCCGATGCACTCTTCCAGATCGTTGCTTTTCGCATGTTTAGTCGTATCGAAACATGGGAGTCCTTACGATCCTCACTCGGTCGAGCGCCCACGCTCCAAGATCTAGCCGACGGCTCCTTCGAACGAGCACTCGCCAAGATTAAACGCTCTGGATCTCCCATGTACACCAACGCCTTTATCATCTGCGCCACCGATGCGTTCGGGTACGGTTCGAAATATCTCAACCACTTAGCCCTGTTTTCAAAAATGTTTCTCGTAGACGAACTCGCGTCCAAGCTACTTGCCGCTCAGTCACTTGAGGATGTCTTTTTGCTACTCAAAAGCTACCCACTCTATGGCAATTTCATGGCCTATCAGACAGCTATCGACTTGAACTATAGCGAGTTCATAAACTTTTCAGAAAACGACTTCACTGTACCTGGGCCAGGTGCGCTCAGGGGTATGGACAAAGTGTTTACAAACCTCGGCGACTACTCGCCCGCCGAAGTTGTCATGTGGATGGTCGAGCGACAAGATGAGGA
>CAYMMO010000023.1:0-10059 GCA_964391615.1 uncultured Candidatus Saccharibacteria bacterium | reverse complement strand
CCTAGTCCATTATTGACTTATAGCGTCGTTTGTGTTAATATATTCATAAGTGCTTCCTCCAATCCCGAGGAGCGCCGCTCCTCCGTTCCGAAAGGACCACCCGTGTCCGGTCTCATCGTCCTCATCGTCATCGGTGCCATCCTCGCGCTCGGCGCAGCATGGATCACCCAGAGGAACCTCGAAGACGCCTTCATGTCAGCTCTCGCCGCAGGCGTAGTCGTGGTCATCACCCTGATCATCATGACCATCCAGTGGGTGACGAACTTCAGCAACGACCACTGGGCTACCTGTCACGTGACAGGCAAGGACCGTGGTGGCAACGACGGTTCGTACCGCGTCTACACAGACGACTGTGGCGTCCTCTCCAACCACGACACGTGGTTGCGGGGCAAGGTGAACTCCGCAGACGTCTGGCAGTCGATCCCGAAGGAAGGCGACGTACGCCTGCACATCGCGGGGTCCCGGGTCCAGATCTTCTCGAAGTTCCCGAACATCCTCGAAGTGGAACCCGTCAAGGAGTGACTCACGCCGCCCCCTCGGACATGCGAAAGCCGCATCCTGAGGGAGGCGGCATTCGTATTTTATTGCCTTTCTTATTGCTCAAAGCTAGGCAGCGTCATGGGCTCGCTCTGCCCGGGGACAATGTACTGGTTTTCTGCCAGTTCTTTAACCGGAGAAGGAGTCGGTACAGATACGTTTTCGTAGGTGTAGACTTGCTCCATGCGTGAGCCATCAGTACTTTCAGTGCTCATCTTGCGCATAAGGAACTTACTGTCGTCGAACCAGAGATAGACCGTCTCGCCGCTAGAGGTCGTGTCGATCATCTGATACTTGAAGCAAGTAAAGCTGCCGCAGGCTTCTTTACCAATTTTTTTGTACTGTGGACCAGTTGTTTCGTCGGCAGTTGGCTCGTCAAATTTGAACTGGTCACGGTCGGCCACTTCGGCAGTTGTGGTGTCGGCAGTTGGAGTGTCGGCCTTGTTGGTTTTCTTCCACCAGACATCGCCCGCCTTGGTATAGGTGTCGTCACCAATGGTGATCATTTCCATCGCATAGTCGCCATCAGTTTTTATATACATCTTGTCACCGTCAACCTTGTAAGTGCTCCTCGATGACGAGCCGTTTGAAGCAGTCGTCATCTCGACGGCAAATTTCTGGTTCGCATCCCAGCTCCCAAAGAATCTACAGAGGTCGTTGTCGTTAATCGTCTTTTTACATGCATCAACGATTTGTTTTGCCTCAGGAGTATTCACCACCGAAGCAGCATCCTTGTCTTTCATGAAGAACCACCAGCCACCAGCACCTAGACCAGCTAGGACTAGAAGGCCCACGACTACTAGCACGGCCTTGTTTTGGCCTGCTTGAGAACTACGAACATTTTTCACGTCTTATCCCTCCATTTATCTATATTTCTAACAATAGCCCCTTGAAATAGCATAATCAAGTCGAAGCTCAGCATTTTCTCAGTCACGCCGTGCTATACCTAGCGGGATTACCTAAAAAGGAGCCATCATGGCAAAAGAAAACACCCCGGACCTTGAGACCAAAGTCGTCGAGAAACCGACGAAGACTACGGTTGTTCGTGAGAAATCGCAAAGCGTACTACCCCTAGTTGGCATCGCGCTGGTGACACTTATAGTACTCGGTGCTGTATTTTGCTTAGGACGCTACGTTGGTCAAAACGACGCATACCGTAGTGCGACACCCTTCGAGCGAGGACAGCGCGGCGTCATGATGGACCGCGGGTTCTGGCGCTAAAAGACGCGGCTCGCAAAAACTTTCGCAACCAACAAACCGCTCCCGAGAAATGACACGGCTACCTCGAGCATGACAGGGAAGTCGTCGATTCCGAGTGCGCGCAGGATAAGCCACATAATAGCCCAAAACAGTAGGCCGAGGCCAAGGGTTAACAGTCCAAGCTGGACATAGCGATTTGAGAAAAACTCATTCATTGACCCTATTATACAGGCCAGAGGCGCAGGAGATTGTTTTCACACTCAAAACCGGCAAAAACAAGACTTACACACACCCAACTAGTTTCTATACTAAGTACTAGCTATGTGAGTACTTTCCCAAGCGGAATTTCCACTCACAAGTCATAACAACCTATGGGCTATGCCCATGACACTTAACTACCTCGGTACTAGCTCGCGACCCCGGACGTCTCGCCAGCCGAAGCCACGTAGTTCCACACTCCACCAATCGTCCACTGACAGATCATAGCGGTCACATTGTCAGTTGTTTTTTATATCTTACTTAAACTGGAGAAGTGTTATGACTAAAAATCCAATCAACAAAGATGTTCGAGTAACAGCCCTATGGTTCGACCGCAACTTCGACTCTGTCCCAAAGCGCATAGAGTTCGAAGGCCGCAGCTATACCTTTCTCGACCGCGGCATGCGCTACTGCATCAAGCGTGGAGACCACATCACACGGCTGTTCGACCTGACCGACGGCGAGTCATTGTTCCGCCTCCGCCAAGAGGTAGATTCGAGTGCCTGGAATCTCCTTAGTATCTCTCGCTAAAACGCTCACGCTTCGCTATACTAAAGGGAGAGAAAAGGAAGGGCATCATAGAGACCAATACATCAGTTGCGACCTTTTGGTATCGTCGCGTGTGCGAGATTGCCGCTATAGTTAGCGGCATTATCGCTGTACTCTGGGCCCTGAACATCACACCGCTTCATGAATACAGCGTTGTCCCCAACGCGCCTCTTTACGTTGCGGGGCTCGTTGCACTCAGTTTTGTTGCAGGTGTTCTTGGGCTCATTCTGCAGCGTCGCGAGCGACGCAACGAACCCGTTACACTACTGGTCGTGCTGCTCATGGAGGCAACGTCACTCACTGTCGCCGCTACTACGGGCGGTATTCATTCACCCTATGTAATCCTCTGGATGCTCGCTGGTATCTTCAGTGCACTCATCGGCTTTAAGTCACTCCTGCCGACACTACTACTTCTTGCAGGCTTCGTATCTTACTCGGTGGGAACGAACGCGATTAGCACGGATGAATGGGTCATTACCGGCATCACGCTACTGTTGCCGCTTATCGTCAGCTACCTCATATGGAGTCGCCGTCTGCAGGGGCCAGAAAAGGGCGGCAGTGCTGTGTCTGTCCTCGCCCAGGAACTCAGCCAAGAGTCAAACAAATCCGGCATCATCATTAATGCCATCGCCGACGGCGTGATCGTCGTTGACGGCAAAGGCATCATCCAGCTTATAAACCCAGCCGCACAAAACATCGTTGGTTGGGGCAAAGACGACGCCGTCAAGCTCGACTACCGCTCAGTACTCAAGATTACCGACAACAAAGATGCACTTGTAAGCGAAGAGTTGGACCCGGTCCAGCGCTGTATACGGACCAACGAAGCCATCGTGACTGACAAACTTGGTCTACGCACCATCGCTGGAAAGAAACTGCTCGCCTCTATACTCGTGTCACCACTCGGCGAAGTCGGAGCAGGTGCTATCATCGTCTTTCGTGACATCACCACCCAGCACGCCGAAGAAAGAGAGCAGGCGGAGTTCATCAGTACCGCAAGCCACGAGATGCGTACTCCCGTAGCCGCCATTGAGGGCTACTTAGGCCTCGCTCTCAACCCTCAGACCGCTGTTATCGATGACAAGGCGCGTGCTTACCTGGGCAAGGCACACGAATCGGCGCAGCACCTTGGTCGCTTGTTCCAGGATCTCCTGGACATCTCTAAACTCGAAGACGGCCGCCTCAAAAACGACCCCTCTATCATCGACGTCACTGCTCGGGCCCGCGCTATTTTGGCCGACTTTAACCAAGCCGCATCGGAGAAGGGGCTCAACCTCGTATTTAAACCAGATCAGCCGCAAACTGGCGGCCAACCTGTCAGCCCAATCTTCTACACGAGCATAGACCCCGATCATTTCCGTGAAATTTTCAGCAACCTCATAGAAAATGCTCTGAAATACACCAAAGAGGGTTCGATTTCTGTCGACGTAAACGGCAACGAAGAACGTGTCATTTTAAGCGTCCAAGACACCGGCATTGGCATCCCGGCCGAAGATATACCGCATCTTTTCCAAAAATTCTACCGCGTCGACAACAGCGATACTCGCGAGATTGGCGGCACAGGCCTCGGGCTTTACTTGTCACGCAGGCTTGCCGAAGCAATGGGAGGACAGTTAAATGTCGACAGTGAATACGGCAAGGGTTCGACCTTTACCATGGAGCTCCCTCGGCTCAGTAAAGACCAGGTAGATACCGCGCTTCAGCAAGCAAATCAGGCCCCACAACAGCCTGAGGTAGCAAAGGTATAGCTTTTTTATGCATAAGTTTGTTAAAGTGGAGGTAACATGACGAAGATTATGCTTGTCGAAGACGACAAAAGTCTACGCGAAATATACGGCGTACGTTTGCTTGCAGAGGGCTATGACATCGTGTCCGCCGGCGATGGCGAAGAAGCTCTAGCGATGGCTATCAAAGAACGTCCTCAGTTAATAGTGAGCGACGTTATGATGCCGAAAATCAGTGGATTCGACATGCTCGACATCCTACGTTCAACGACCGAGACAAAAAACATCAAGGTTATCATGATGACCGCTCTCAGCTCTGAAGAGCAACGACAGCGCGGTGAATCACTCGGCGCAGACCGTTATCTCGTCAAGTCACAAGTAGGCATCGAAGACGTTGTACGAGTAGTCCACGAAGTTCTCGCTGACCAGGCTGCCCCTGCGCCGGCAGCACCTGTAGCTCCAGCCACCCCAAGCGCACCGATAGCCCCAGCTGCACCTGCGCCGGTACCTACACCAGCACCTTCAGGACCACCTGCAAGCCCAAGCTCTGCACCTATTCCTCCTTCGCTTAAAAACCGTGTCATTCAGCCTCTGAGTGACCCAAGTACCCCGGCAGTTGACATAAACGCCCTCCTTGACAAAGAACTCGCTAAAGAAGCTGGGATTACCGATGACGCTCGACCTGAAGTCCAAACAACTCAGCAAGAAAAAGACCTGCTCAGTTCACAGCTCAGCAGTTTTGAGCCACCAGTGACCGTGACAGTGAGCGAAGATGGTAGCGTAACCGACACATCAGAAGCACCGAGTACGCAACCTTCTAGTATGCCAAGCCCTACAGCTGGTCCTGCTGTAGCCGACACCCAGGCTCCAACTCCAGCCGCTGCGCCTGTTCCACCACCTGCACCTGTTGTGCCAGGCATCCCTCCCGTACCAACAGCCGCTCCCACCGCTGCGCCAGAGCCAAGCGCTCCACAACCTGCGCAGGCACCTCAAAAGCCTTCAACCCCTGTCGTATAGGGTATACTAAGACCATATGAGCAATTCTGACACTACTCGTGTCAACAAATTCATTTCGCATAGTACAGGCCTCAGCCGACGCGAGGCCGATGCTGCTGTTATGGCAGGCCGTGTCACGATCAACGGCACCAAAGCCGCCATGGGGTCCCAGGTAGGACCAAGTGACATAGTTTTGTTCGACAACAAAGCAATTGCCAGCCAAGACGACTACACCTACGTGCTATTGCACAAGCCAGTTGGCTACGTATGTTCGCGTCGAAAGCAGGGAACAAGTCCGACTATTTACGAGCTTCTACCTAAAAATTATCAAGCTCTCAAGCCAGTGGGGCGACTAGACCGCGACAGCTCAGGGCTACTGCTTCTCACCGATGACGGCGACTTCGCACACCGCATGACCCACCCAAGTTTCAAGAAGCAAAAAACCTACGACGTTGCGCTCGACCACGACCTCGAACCACTCCACCAGCAGATGATCTGCGATCATGGAGTACAGCTAGAGGACGGTACCAGTAAACTTATCCTTGAGCGCATAGATGAGGGCAGCGCCCGCAACTGGCGGGTCATGATGCACGAAGGTCGCAATCGACAAATCCGCCGCACCTTCGCAGCCCTTGGTTACACGGTCACGAAGTTACATCGCACACATTTTGGCCCATACGCTCTCGGCAGCTTGAAGTCCGGCCACCCCGAGAAAACATCTGCCAAGTAACCTTGATTAGTTAACACTCTCATGATATAATTGAGTCAATATGTCAAGTATTTCTACACCATTTTCCCGATACGACGAAGCCCTCCGCGGGGTTGCCGAAGCATGGGTCAGCCCTACGCATACGACGACGCCTGGTTCAGCAGCAACTTTTGAAGATACCGGCCGCGTACTACACCGAAGAACCATTGAGGTAGGCAAGGACCTAGAAGCATACGAGGAAATAGAAGGAAGTAAGAGCATACAAGCCCTCGACACAGCTAGTGTCGAGAAGGGCATTCTCGTTCCACTTCGCTTTATGTTTCACGCCGCCCATGTGGCCCGTCAGGAAGGCCTCAGCCTGGAAGAGCTATCCGCTCGTTTACTCGACCCACGTAGTTACAGCACTAACCTTGGCATTATCGCCAATCAACAGATAGAAGTTGCCAAGCGAGCCGAGGGGTTTGCAGGTGTTGCCACCGCGCTTTCCATGGAAGATCTCGAGGCACGCGCCAGGTACCTGTTTACTCACGGCACTCACAGCCCGAGCTACGTAGCCATCGCAGGCCTCGCAGCAGACATCTTTCACGAAAGGCGCACACCACGCAACGAATACGAAGCTCGGCCAGACGCGCGCTGCGCTATGGAACGGGCCGGCTTCAACGGCTCTGTGTTTCAGTCTGTTGCTCGAGTGGCTCTCCGAGACCCTCTCCTCATCCCAACGATTGTCTCCGGGCAAGAAACTTTACCCAATGCCGCCGAACTTGCCACTGCCCCTGTTATACTGAGAGCACATGAGTAAACTTCCTACCGTCGCTATCGTTGGCCGCACAAATGTCGGCAAAAGCAGCCTGTTTAACCGTATCTACGGCTCGCAGGAGGCGATTGTTGCTCGAGAGGCAGGAACGACACGTGACAACGTTGTTCGACGCATCACAGACCGTGAGAAGAGTTTTTGGCTCGTCGACACTGCAGGACTTAAAGACGCCGAAGACGAGTTCGAAGCCAGCATCCAGGAGCAAATCGCCGAAGCAACCGAACTTGCCGACGTTATTGTTGTCATGGTTGACGGTACCGAATACCCAAGCGACGAAGACCGCCGCATCGCTAAAACTGCGCTCAAGTCCAAAAAACCCGTCCTACTAGTCGTCAACAAAGTCGACCTCAAGGGTAGCCTTCCTCCTGAAGAATTCCGTCGTCTTGGTATCAAAGACATCCTGCTCACTAGTGCCGAGCACAACAGGGGAGTAGGCGCACTTCTGGACCGGATCTCCGAGCAACTTCCAGCTGCCTACGAAGCCGAGCCCGACAACGTCCTACGAGTCGCGCTCATCGGCCGACCAAACGTCGGTAAAAGCCATTTGTTTAACACGCTCGCTGGTAAGCAGCAGGCAATTGTCGCCAACATCGCCGGTACAACCCGCGATGTCAACCGCGTCGCCATCAAATACCACGGCCGAGACGTCGAGCTACTCGACACGGCCGGTGTACGCCGTAGCGGCAAACAAGAGGTTGGTATAGAGAAATTTTCAGTCCTGCGTACCCTCCAAGCAATCGAAGAAGCAGATGTCTGTTTCCTCCTCATGGATGTCAACGAACTCAGCACCCAGCTTGACCAAAAACTCGCTGGCATGATCAAAGAAGCAGGCAAAGGCCTCGTGCTGGTCGTCAGTAAATGGGACTCGGTAGAGGACAAAGACGCCTATACCCGCGACGCTCTTGCACCAGCTATCTCGCATCAATTCGCGTTTGTGCCATGGGCACCCCTGATTTTTACGTCATCTGTTACGGGCCAAAACGTCAGTAAACTGTTCGACCTCGCGACCGACATCGACCTGCGTCGCCACGACCAACTCAAAACCAGCGAGCTCAACCGCGTGCTCACTGCCTGTGTTCGTAAGCATCCGCCAGCTGGCCTCAAAAACACCATGCCAAAACTCCGTTATATGGTGCAGACCGACGTCGAACCACCGTGGTTCGTCATCTTTGGCTCCAACCTGAAATTCCTGCACTGGTCATACAAGCGCTATCTTGAACGCGCCGTACGCGAAATGCACGACTTTGGCGGCACGCCCATTATGTTTAGCTTCCGCGACGAAAAACAGATCAAAGCCAACAAAGAACGTATCAAACAGGGGAAAGACCCTGTCACAAAAGCCTACAAGCTCAAAAAAGAAGCCGAAAAAACACTCGGAAAATAAGTCTCATGAAACTCATTATTGGCCTCGGTAACCCCGAAGAAAAATACAAAAACACCCGACACAACATAGGTTTTCGGGTGCTTTCTGAATTTGCCGACAAAACTGGCATCGAGTTTACACTAAAAGATAAGTTTCGAGCCTGCATAGCAGAACTAAATGTGAACGGTGAGAAAGTCATACTTGCCAAACCTACAACTTATTACAACCAAGTAGGCGAGGCAGCCCGACACCTGACTGACTTCTACAAAATCAGCCCAGAAGACGTACTTGTTGTTCATGACGAGCTAGCACTCCCGTTTGGAACACTCCGTACCCGCTTAGGCGGTTCCGACGCAGGCAATAACGGCGTTAAGTCCATGACGCAGCACCTAGGGCCAGACACCGCGCGCCTTCGCATAGGTATCTATAACGAGCTGCGAGAACGCATGGACGATGCAGACTTCGTGCTAGCCAATTGGAGTAAGGACGAGAGCGATACTTTAGACGCTCTCTTCACAAAAGCCCGCGACATCATAGATGATTTCATCCGCAACACCTTTGTCGTGACGTCTCACAAGTAATTTACAAACAAGCTCATATATTGTAAAGTAGCTCTTAGTTTTCCGAACAGTTCAGTCGACCATATGTCCTGCTGCTTCGGAGACGAAGTTTGACAGGTGAGAGGACCACCTCATGCAACCCCTCCACAGCATGCACCACCCCGACACCCCGTGCGGCTCGGGTGAGAAGGCCACGATCATCCAAGATCAATTCCGACCGGCACTCGAGGCGGCTGTAAATGCGCTGTACTGCGAGCCGTTCGACTACCCCGCCGCGTCGGTGCGCAGGCACTGTCTCATCCCCAGTGCCCGCCTTGCAAGTCTTTGGTGTCTTGGCCGCTTCCAACAGCTCTCGGGAGAAGAGCTGGCACTCGACGTCGATGAGCATCTCTTCGTCCACGCAACAACCCTGTTCGGCAGCAGCTGCTGGGTTCAGGTCAGGGCGGTGGACCTATGCGCCTGCAGCCTGGAATCGCTCACGCAGCACATCATGATCGTGCTGCCGTAGCCCGCAGCGTCACACACTCCTGAGCCCTCCAACGAAAGGCATCACCAGGGCGTAGAACGCGTCGTCGCGACCCACCTGTCAAACAGGGCCCCGAGAATTCTCGGGGCCCTGTCCATTTCTAGACAAATAAAAAATCCCCACGGTGGAGATGTGCGGGGTTGTGGCCAGATAACTGGCCACAACCCCTAGAGTGCACCTGCGTGAGCTCCGTGTCGAAGCCTAGGCGCAGATCTTCGTCCGACGCACCGCCTTCTGGTCGCCGTACTTGACGGCTGCGGTCATGGTGGCGCAACGATCATCCGGCGCCACCACCTTGGCGTAGTACGCGAAGTTACCGGAGACGGGCGGGGGACCACCCTCCGTCACCAGGGCGGCGAGGGTGGGGCTGTGAGCTCCGATCGCCTTGCCGGCGTGCGCCACCACCAGGCAGAGACCGTCGCCCTTGGTGAAGATGCGATAGCTCATGATGTGGGGCTTGTTGTGGCGCGCCTTGTAGCTCGTGGACTGCCACGTCCAGCCGTCGCCACAGACACCGGAGTACTTCGGGTGGGCGACGACGTACTCGCCGCTTGCGGTGACCGACTGAGCGGATGCCGCCTGGACGGCCGTCGGAGCGAGCTGCGTCGCGGATGCTGCCTGAGCGGGCGTCGAAACGATCAGCGACGCAACGAGCGTCACGGCGATCGCCGCGATAAAGCTGGTCAATCTGGCGTTCATGGATGCCTCCCGGATAGGTACTTCCGAACCGATTCGTACAGAACATGGACTATTTTACAATGTTCATGGTCCTTTGTAAATGTTCGTCGAGTCAACAAGCTCTAAAAGGCCCCGACATTATCGGGGC
>CAYMMO010000022.1:0-10508 GCA_964391615.1 uncultured Candidatus Saccharibacteria bacterium | reverse complement strand
CAAGGCGGAATTACTCAAAATACTCGCGCACATCAAATTGTGACCAAGAGTGGTTCGAAAATGGCGTTTATGGCGCTGGAAGACAAAACGGGCGAAGGTGAAGTCGTCGTCTTCCCGAGTCTGTTTGAAGAACTGGGTGAAAGTCTAGTTCAGGACGAAGTGGTAAAAGTTGAAGGCAAGGTGAGTAGCACCGACCGGGCAGGCAATAGCCTTGGCGAGGCAAAGATCATCGCAGATAGCATCACTATCGTTACACCAGAGGAACTTGATGCGTATCAGTCGACAGGTAAGCGCATGAAGGCTCTGAAGGCCAGTAAACCTAAGCAGACCACACCGACTGCAAAAGCGGCTACAGAGCAGGCAGCGCCGAAGGTTTATCGACCGGTTGAAGAGGTTGTTGAGCAAAAGTTGTATGTTCGAGTTACCAACCCAGATGACCACGAGAGACTTCATTCACTCAAGAAGCTTTTCTCACAATACAATGGCGGCAGCGAGATCATCTTGGTTCTGGGCAAAGACAAAGGTTCCGCTATGCGACTACCATTCCGAGTTGACCCGCGTCCGGAGCTGCTGGCGGCGGCGAGAGAACTTTACGGCGCAGAACACGTTATATTGAAGTAACCTATCGCATGTGGCCGTAGCTGGTGAGTAGAACGACCAGTATGCTTATCACCACTGCCGCTGCATCGACTGAAGGATGTGTGAGCACGTATCGTTCGCCTGAGGCGAGTGCATGATGAAATGCCAGACGGTGTGTCAGCGCATAGCCCATGGCGGTCATACTGATCATCGCAAGACTTGCAAGTGCAAGGATGGGTGCGCGTTTTTGAGCGAGCATGCTAGCAAATGACTGCGAACTATTGCCCCCGGTTAGTACGGGCGCTGAGACAGTTTGTTTTGAGGTGTCGCTGCTCTTTTCCGGGTTAGCTTTATCTTCCTGGGTTATAGGAGTAGCTGAGTTGGGCGCTGTGGTAGTCGGCTCTGATGCTTGCGCAGTCGGGGTCGAGTTGGTTGTGGACGATGGTGCTACAGAAGGCGTAGAAGGCGCAGGCGAGCTTTGTTGTATAGGTGCTGGTGCTGAACCGCCTCGGGAACCATAATGAGCGACAACGATTGTTTGCTCACCTTCACCCTGGTAACTAGGAGTATTGACTATGCCAAAACCAACGTCGACGTAGTCGCCAAGGACATTTGCCTTGTGGCCAGTGCTCGCCATCCATCCATCCATCGCACCTTGACTCGACATGAATCCGTACGCAAGGTTTTCACCGGCTCTTACATAGGCATACCCAGCTTGGTCAAAGAAGTACCATGGCTGAGTACCATCCGGAGCCACGTGCGCCCAGTAGTCATTGTCTGCCATGTGCTGGGCTTTGGCTTGCGCCGAGTTGTTGAGCTGGCTGTCCAGCACAAGTCCTCCAAGCCCATTTGCGGCTCGAGCAGCATTCGTGCTACTTAGCAGGGCAGAACGGCTCATCTCTGTGGCATACGCAAGTACTTTTGGTCCAGAACTGCTAAGAACTATACGGTGGCCGGCGTCAAATCGCACCATAAACATGGCGGCAAAAAGCAGGCTAAAAAGTCCGAGGCGCTGCAGATGAAAACGATGCTTCACGTTGGTTTTTGTTTTTGCCATCAGCTAACTTTTACTATATCAGGTAGCTACAGTAAGTCCATAGAGAGCGATCCCTGTCGCGACGCTCACGTTAAAGGATTCTTTCTTGCCCAACATAGGGATCTCAACTATATCGTCACAGAGCTTCAATATCTCAGTAGTGATGCCATGAACCTCCTCGCCAATCAACAGAGCAATTTTCTGGGGTGGCGAGTAAGAATTGAGGGTGATACTGCCGGCGGCCTGCTCAAGGGCGACTATATGAAAGCCATCGCGTCTCAGCGCAGGTAGATCGGGTTCTTCCTGGTAAGTATATGGCACCAAGTTTTCTGCTCCGAGGGCGGTTTTATGAATTTGTGCGGTGAGCTTCTGGGCGATATGGGGCAAGCGTCCGTCCTTAGGAAGCGCCGGGTAGGGGGTGTAGCCGGTGAGTAGGAGCTTCTTCACGCCAAAGCCTTCACAGGTTCGAAAGATCGATCCTACGTTGTGGGTTGATCGGATATTGTGCGCGATAACGATGATCTCTGGCATATCTTTCATTCTAGCGCACTAAACAGGCTCATGGTTTGTTACAATAGGAGTAACTATGCAGGGTGGCACAAACGATCAGGCCGCGCGATATCGCGAGCAAGAAGAACAGAGCACGCAGCAGCGAGCGGCGCTGCTTGGATTGCAGTACCTCGACAGCCGAGGAGTGGCCGAAACCACTCCACTTATACCTGACCTCTTGAGCATCGATGAGATGTATCGTGGCAAACTCGTGCCACTAAGTGCTGGTAGCGACGATTCCGCCTACACCTTCGCCGTCACGTCGAGTACCCCCCAATCAGTTATGGGAGCATTGCAGAAGGCGTATAACGACAACGGTCACGCAGTTCACTTTGTACTTATCTCCAATCTTGGCTATCGAGATTTTATGCTGCGCTACGATCCGCCCAAGGAGGTCCACTACGATGATGTGCAGATTGCTCGGGAAGGCGATAGCGATACGCTAGCTGCGGTCTCTGAGACTCTTGAAGCGGTTAGTACCGACAAGATCCTCGACTACATGATCGACCAGGCTGACAAGCTCGGTGCAAGTGACATCCATATTGAGACACAACGCGACGGTGTTCGGATACGGCTGCGTGTCGATGGCGCGCTTCACCCTATTGCAGAAATTAGTCATGACAAGTATCGAGTGCTTCAGGGCTCTTTGGCGTCACGTTCAAACATATCAACTGCAGCAAATGAACCGCAAACGGGACATATGCAGCGAGAGTCGACTGTTACACCCGGGAAATTGGTGAACATGCGCGTAGAGACTGTGCCGACAGCCTATGGCATGGACGCGGTGGTGAGGTTGTTTAACTTCGACGAAGAAATGCTCAACATAGACCGGCTCGGTCTAAGCGAAGAATGTGTTTCGCAACTAAACGATGTCATAACGCACCCCCATGGACTCGTACTCGTGGTTGGTCCGACTGGCGCTGGTAAATCAACGACGCTGTTTAGTATCATTGGCGCGCTCAACGAACCATCACGCAAGATCCTGACACTTGAAGATCCTATCGAGATCACAGTTCCAGGTGTTTCGCAGATCCCTGTCAATACGGGTGAGGGTGCAAGTTTTGCCGACAACCTCCGGGCAGTGCTTAGGCTCGACCCTGACGTTATCATGGTGGGTGAAATCCGGGACAACGATACCGCTAAGACTGCTATCCAGGCATCGATCACGGGCCATCTCGTACTAAGCACATTTCATGCTAGTACATCGGCTGCCGCGTTTTCACGTATGATCGACATGATCGGGCAAAACCCAATTTTTGCCAATGCGATCCGTATGGTAATTTCTCAACGGCTCGTGCGTCGACTCGATGACGCAACAAAACAAGCCTACGAGCCTGACGAGGCAACTAAGACGTGGCTACGAGACGCCCTCAGTGATTTGCCGGCGCATGTGCAAAAACCTGACTTGGAAAACGTCACGTTGTACAAGCCTGGCACAAGCGACGAACATCCCTTCGGGTATACGGGCCGCATGATGATCATGGAGCAGCTTGTCGTCAGCGAGAGCATTCAGAAGATGATTCGTGGTGAGATGAAAGACATCAACGTCACTGAGATTCAGCGCGCTGCAGTTGCCGATGGCATGCTTACGATGCTCCACGATGGAGTGCTCAAAGTGCTCCGTGGTGAAACTACAATCGAAGAGATTAACCGAGTTATTTGATAACGCTTGCTACCGTGCTGACGAGATTGTCGTCGAAGACTGATGGCATGATATTTTCGGCAGTTGGCGAGGTGACGAGCGAAGCGATGGCTTCTGCCGCAGCGATTTTGTGTTCATCGGTGATGGCACCTACATGATTGTCGAGCGCACCACGGAAGATACCAGGGAAGGCCAGCGCATTGTTGACTTGGTTAGGGAAGTCGCTTCGACCTGTCGCAACCACTGCCGCTCCTGCTTCACGGGCAATGTCCGGCATGACTTCGGGGGTTGGGTTGGCGAGCGCAAAGATCACTGGCCGTTCGGCCATTTTTTGGATCATCTCTGTATCCAGGAGGTCCGGCTGGCTGACGCCTATGAAGACATCTGCCCCGCGTAGCATAAGTTCGAGTGGCCCACAGACGGCGCTGTCAATGTGATCAAGCAGGGCAGTTTTCTCGGCATTGAGGTCCTGTCGGTCGTCGCACAACGCGCCTTTGCTGTCGACGTTGACGATGTTCCCGACGCCGTACAGCGAGACAAGCTTGGTGATAGCGGTACCAGCTGCACCTGAGCCTACGACGACGACTCGTGCATCATTCAGGCTTTTTCCAACGACTTTCATGGCGTTGATGAGGCCGGCGAGCACAACGATAGCCGTGCCATGTTGGTCGTCATGCATAACTGGGATATCGAGCTCGGCCTTTAGTCGTTCTTCCACTTCAAAACATTGCGGAGCAGCGATGTCCTCAAGATTGATCGCTCCAAAGCTTGGTGCGATCGCTTTGACGACGTTCACAATTTCGTCTGGTGTGTGGACGTCGAGTACTATTGGCACACTGTCTATGTCGGCGAAGCGTTTAAACAGCAAGGCCTTGCCTTCCATGACCGGCATGCTGGCTTTGGGGCCGATGTTACCAAGTCCAAGCACCGCAGAACCATCCGAAATGACTGCGACGAGGTTGTTGGTCCAGGTATAAGTGGCAAGTTGGCTGGGGTCATCAGCGATTGCACGGCTGACGGCGGCCACCCCGGGGGTGTAGTAGGCGCTCAGTTTTGCTTTGTCGAGCTCAGAAGTGTCGAGTAGCTGGGTAGTGATTTTGCCACGGAATTTTTTGTGCAGTTCTAGCGCTTGGTCGTCGTAATTCATATCTACCTAGTATACCCCTTTTATTAGAGCTGTTTTTCTGCTATAATCGTCGATTGACTGTAAGATATAAAACGTAAGTGAGTTTAGTATGTTTGAACTAATTCAAAAAGTGAACCAGAAGAGTATGAAGAGCAAAGTTGTCGACGTTCGTAGCGGCGACACTGTTCGAGTACACCAAAGGATTAAAGAAGGTAACAAAGAACGAACCCAGATCTTTGAGGGTGTCGTCATCCGATGTGACCGTAAAGCCAGCGTTACGAGCCGTATCACCGTTCGTAAAGTCGCTAGTGGTGTCGGCGTTGAAAAGAGCTTCTTGCTTCACAGCCCACTTGTTCTGAAGATCGAAGTTACCAAGCGAAGCAAAGTTCGCCGCAACTACCTTAGCTACCTCCGCGACCGTGCCGGTAAGAGCGCGCGCCTTGCAGGTGTTAACTTTGACCGTGAGTCAGTAAACGACGTTCGTGACCTCGAGGCAGAAGCGCTTGAAGCCAAGATGAAAGAAGAAGCTGCAAAAGCCGCAGAAGAAAAAGCTGCTGCTGAAGCCGCAGAAGCTGCAGAACTTGAAGCCAAAGCAGCTGCCGTTGAAGCCGCACACAAAGCCAACGAAGGCTAAGAACTTTTGTACTAACAAAAAACTCCCGAGCAATCGGTAGTTTTTGATTTGGTGGCTGCATGAAAAGTAAATATTTCGTTGCTTACCTAAAAGCCGCTATCCTAGAGGTATGATAGTTGGCATCGACGAAGTTGGGCGGGGTCCTTGGGCAGGGCCGATAGTGTTTGGTGCCGTTATGCTTGGCGATGCGCAGATAGACGGGCTGACCGACAGCAAAAAGCTTTCGAAGAAAAAGCGAGAAGCGCTCGATGTTTTGATCCGGGAGCAAGCCAGTAGTTGGGGGCTCGGTTGGGTGCATGCTGATGAGCTCGATGAGTTGGGTCTCGCCGGGGCGTGTACAGTAGCGTGTCGTCGAGCGCTGGAGCAGATTTCGCTTCCGTACTCACAGATAATTCTTGACGGTACCGTTAATTTTTTGAAAGATACCGGAAAAGGTCCGTATGTGACCACTATGAAAAAAGCCGACTTGCTTGTTCCAAGCGTGAGTGCGGCGAGTATCATCGCCAAAGTCGCTCGTGACAACTGGATGGCTGAGCAGGACCTCGTATATCCAGGCTATAAGTTTGGCTCACATGTTGGCTACGGAACGGCGCTGCACAGCTCTGCAATCGAAAAGAATGGCCTGACGCCTTTGCACCGGAGAAGCTTTGCGCCGATTGCAAAGTTTGCTGGTGTAACCCCGTTGGAGACGCGAAGTAGCAGCAAGAATAAAAATGCGCCGAAAAGTATTGGGGATACTGCCGAAACTACCGCTTCAGAATACTTACTCCGTCGAGGTTTCGATGTGTTGCAACGAAACTGGAAGACCCGCTGGTGTGAGATCGATATAGTTGCGCAAAAAGAGGGGCGGATTTATTTCGTGGAAGTGAAATATAGAAAAAATGCAGACCAAGGCGGAGGTATTGCTGCCATTACTGCTACGAAAAAACGTCAGATGAAGTTTGCAGCCGAACTATGGATGCAAGGACGAGGCATGAGCGATGCAGCGCTCTCGGTCGTAGAGGTGTCCGGTGCTGAGTTTGCAGTGACGAAGTTCGTCCCAATTGTGCAGCTCTAGCTACCAGATTTGTGAGCGCAGATCGCTTTGCCTGTACAGGCCATCGGTTGGTTTGACGTCGTAGGTGTCGTAAAAATCATCGATATGGTTGACGACGCAATTGACGCGAAAACGTGAGGGTGGGTGCGGGTCAGTTTTAGCGAGTTGAACTTTTAGCTCCTCAGTTGCCTGGCCGCATTCGGCTCGAGCAAAGTTTACAAAGAGGTCTTCGAGGGATGCTTCCGAGGTCTCACGTGCTTGGAGTGCTTCTACTGCCAACTGAAGCCCGCCTACATCGGCGATAGCTTCGCCAAGTACCAGTTCACCTTGTAGGTGCACTCCTGGCAGCGTTTCGAACGCGTCCGCTTGATCGACAATCAGCTGTGCTCGTTTCTTAAACTCGGCTCGTTCTTCGTCAGTTTGCCAGACGACGACGTTGCCGTGCTCGTCGAACTGAGCCCCCTGGTCGTCGAAGCCATGCGTGAATTCATGACCAATGACAGCACCGATGCCGCCGAGGTTTGAGGCGTAGCTGGCAGCTGGGTCATAAAACGGTGCTTGGAGGATGGCGGCAGGGAAAACAATCTCAAGACGGTTTGGGTGGTGGTAAGCGTTCACGGTGTGGGCAAACATCTCCCACTCTTCCTCGGCTGGGGGTGTGCCAACTTTTGCGAGGTGGTAAACACTGTCGAGTTCGCGTGCGGCTAGTATGTTTGCTATGACGTTGTCGCTTGAAAAGTTGAGTGAAGACACATCGCGCCAGACGCTTGGGTAGCCTATAAAGACTTTTATGTTGTCGAGCTTAGTATGTGCACGTTTTTTAGTGGCATCACTCATCCAGGTGAGTTTGTCGATCCTGCCGTGGTAGGCGCGGCGTATATCTTCAACGAGGTCGAGCACAGCCTTTTTCGAGCTTTCAGGAAAGTGTTTTGCTGCATATGTGCGTCCTAGTGCTTCACCGATGACTAAGCTGTCACTGAGTAGTACCGCACGCTTCCAGAGAGGTTTCTGCTCGCTCATGCCACCAAGAATCTTGCCGTAGAACTCAAAGCTAACCGACGATGTCTCCTCTGAAATCCAGCTGACAAAACTGCTAGCAAGCCTCCAGAGCAGATACTGCTTTGCTGAGTCAAAGTCATCGCTCATCATCTGTAAACAACTTGCTATAAAGCTCGGCTGTGAAACTACGAGGTTATCGCTCGGGTTTGTCCATCCAAGACCAGCAAAGTACTCGTCCCAGTCAAATGAAAACTCTGCCTTCAGTTGCTCGAGGCTGTAGCGGTTATAGTTTTTCTCGACATCGCGAAGCTCAACGTCAGTCCAAGAAGCCGTGGCGAGCTTTTTTTCAAATTCAAACACGTGGTTCCAGTTAGTCTCGATGCTAACAAGGGGAGAGAGGGCAGAGTGAAAGGTTTGGTAGCCTGTGCGTACTTCTTTCATGCGCTCATCATCTTCGAGGTAATAGTCACGGTTCGGCAGACCGAGGCCACGCTGATAAAACGCAAGAACTTGGTTGCTCGAGTCTTTGTCGTCTAGCCCAACAAACGCGCTCCAAAACATGTTGAGGTCGTAGCGGTGCGCGCGCCCTAAGTAGCCTGCAAGTTGAGCTGGTGTTTTCACTGCGTCGAGTCGTCTAACTTCGTCGACCAGCGTTGCTAAGTGATTTTGTTTGTGTGTGTCAAACTCCATGGCGGCGTCAAAGAAAGACTTCAAAAGTTGGTTGTTATGATCGCCATCGGACAAATTTCGAACTTGTTCGACGATCTCACTGACGGCCTTCCACGCCTGGTCGCGCAGTACATAGAACGTTCCCCATGAGTTTTCACTGGCGGGGATAGGGTTGGCCTGGAGCCAGGGGTTATTTACGTAGCCAAAGAAATCGTCTTGTGGGCGGAGTGTTGTGTCGAAAGAAGTGTTTTGCATATATCTATGGTACCAGCCTGTGCAGTGAGTTGCCTATTTGCGTGGAATTTGCTATAGTGAACTACGTACAGATCCGGCCGGCAGGTCGGAGTTTTTCATTCCAAGATGTAACGAAAGGATATACATGGAAGATCTAAACGTAAAACAACTCATCCAAGTCATCGGCACTATCGCCGAAGAAAAGAACTTGCCTGAAGAAACTGTCATGGATGTCGTCCAGCAGGCTATAGCCGCTGCATGGCGCCGCGACAATGGAGACCGCGAGCAAGATGTTCGCGCAGAACTAAATACCGTCAACGGAACAGCAAAAGTATTTGTCATGTACCAAGTTGTCGAAGAAGTTGAAAACCCAGCGACTGAATTGACAGTCGAGGCTGCTCAGAAACTCAAAAAAGGCGCCAAGGTCGGTGATGTCGTCGAAGAAGGCTTCGAAGCCGCACACTTTGGCCGTGTTGCTGCACAGACCGCAAAGCAAGTTGTGCTCCAGAAACTCCGCGAAGCAGAGCGAGAAGTGGTTATGGAAGAATTTGCTGACAAAATCGGTACGGTTATCACTGGTACAATCCAGCGCGTAGAGCCTAGAGTTGTCCGAGTTGAGCTCGGCAAAGCAATAGGCATATTGCCTCAGAGTGAGCAGATTCCGGGTGAATACTACAGCATAGGCTCACGGGTAAAAGTGTTCCTCAAAGACGTCGAACGCGAAAACCGTGGTCCACAACTTATCTTGAGCCGTGCTAACGAAGCATTTGTTGAATATCTCTTCCGCCAAGAAGTTCCAGAGATGGAAACTGGTGCCGTCGAGATCAAGAATCTTGCACGAGAAGCCGGTAAGCGAACTAAGCTTGCTGTTGCGAGCACTGTACCAGGTGTTGACCCAGTCGGGACCTTTGTCGGTGGCCACGGTACCCGTGTCACGGCAGTTATGAACGAGATTGGTGACCAGGAAAAAATCGACATCGTTACCTATGACGACGACATAAAGAACTACATTGCTAATGCACTCTCACCAGCTGAAATTGCTAACATTGAGATTGATGAAAAAGACAAGCGTGCTCGCGTGTTTGTCAACGAAGATCAGCAGTCTATCGCGATCGGCCGTGGTGGACAGAACGTCCGTCTAGCGAGCAAACTAACCGGCTACGAGCTGGACATTGAAACTGCTGTTCCTAAACCTGTCGCGGCTCCAAAGCCAAAGAAGAACATCGAAGACAGTCTGCTAAGTGCGGTTGAAGAAGTCGGCGAAGAATAGAAAAAGCTGAGAAAAACAAACTAGCACTCTTGCACGGAGAGTGCTAGTTTTGTATACTGTGAGTAACCCAAAAAGGGGGTAAACCTATGGACAGTTTGAACGATTTTGTACACAGACTAACAGATAACGCTCGAGGTAGCCTTGAGCAAGCCGACATGATTGCGCGTAGCCTGGGGAGCGCCTACATAGGCACAGAGCACTTGTTGCTCGGTGTGCTTAGTCAAGAAACGTCTGTTGGTGCCAAGATGCTTGCAGACGCTGGCGTTACCCTAGAGCGTGCTCGAGTGGCGCTCAACCTTACCCCGCGAGCACTTGTCGTCAGCACTGGCGCCAAGGGTTTGAGCGAGACTGCCAAACTAACGCTGCGTATGAGCTGGGATGTTGCCCAGGAATTCCACCAAGATTATTGCGGAACAGAACATATACTTTTTAGTATCCTGAGCCAAAAGAATGCCCGTGCAACCGTGCTACTTCGCGATATGAGTGTTTCTGTTGATGAGCTGATAGGCGACATCGAATCGTCAGCACATCGATAACGATGAGCAGGATCAGCCATCGACAAGTCGAAAGAAGCTGCGCCGTAGCAAACACCAAGCGCTTAACACGTTTGGGAGTGATCTGACTCATATGGCGAAGAACGGTGAGCTTGACCCAGTCATAGGCCGCGATGAACAGATCGCGCGTATGATTACCATTTTGAGCCGACGAACAAAGAACAACCCGATTCTTATCGG
>CAYMMO010000021.1:1319-11088 GCA_964391615.1 uncultured Candidatus Saccharibacteria bacterium | reverse complement strand
TTGCATCATATTTCTCAGCGCCAAAAAGTCATTGTCATGCTTGCCGTCATGAGTGGCCTTTTTCTCGTTGCGCTTGACCAAACGATCATCTCGACAGCGCTGGGTCGCATCGTTGAGGAGTTCAACTCATTCTCGAGCCTCAGCTGGGTGGTGACGGCGTATATGCTGACAAGTACGGTGACGGTTCCAATTGCCGGAAAACTGTCTGACTTGTTCGGACGTCGTCCGGTCCTTATGATCGGTGTCGCGCTCTTTACACTTGCCTCACTGCTCAGTGGTAGTTCTGCGTCTATCGAGCAGCTCATCATTTTTCGTGCGATTCAGGGTGTTGGTGCGGGTATCATCATGGCGAATGCTTTCACTATCGTTGGTGACCTCTTTAGTCCTCGTGAACGCGGTAAGTGGCAGGGACTCATCGGTGCGGTATTTGGGCTTAGCTCAGTCATAGGCCCGCTCTTGGGTGGTTTTTTGACAGATCCACACAACATTCTTGGCATGACAACTAACTGGCGTTGGACCTTCTGGCTTAACGTACCGGTTGGTATCGCGAGCTTCCTCGTTATTTCACGCTACGCACCAAATATCAGGCATGCTGCGAAACATACCATAGACTATTTGGGCGCTGGGCTTCTTGCGCTTGCACTTTCGAGTTTGATTCTTGCCGTAGATAATACCGACAAAATCTTTAGCAATCTTATTGCTAGTGGAGTCAGTCTCGATGTTATTCGTTATAGTCTTTACGCGACATTTGTTTTGGCTACAGGGTTATTTATTGCCGTAGAGCGCCGTGTGAAGCAACCGATTATATCGCTTAGCTTCTTTAAAAATCAGACTTTCCGCACCATCATGGCAGTTGCACTACTGTTTGGCGCTGCTTTCCTCGGTGCAATTCTTTACCTAACACAGTTCAACCAACAAGTCTTTGGTGCGAACGCAACCGAGGCAGGACTTATGTTGCTCCCTATGATCATCGGTCTAAGTGGTAGCGCGGCATTGACTGGACAGTTAGTCACCAAAACCGGTAAATACAAGATGTTTATCTTCTCTGGATTTGTCATAGCAACAACCGCTATGTTTGCCCTCACCACGCTAACACCAGAGAGCCCGTATTGGCACGAAGCGGTTATCATGTTCTTTGCTGGGCTAGGTCTGGGTGCGGGTATGCCAATCATCAACCTGGCAGTTCAGAACGAGTTTGAGCAAAAAGATCTTGGTGCCGCAA
The DNA here is from genome assembly GCA_964391615.1 of uncultured Candidatus Saccharibacteria bacterium. Taxonomy (GTDB): domain Bacteria; phylum Patescibacteriota; class Saccharimonadia; order Saccharimonadales; family Saccharimonadaceae; genus CAYLGT01. Next base: position 9,866 of record CAYMMO010000021.1, on the reverse strand, counting down.
CTTCGGCTTCACAGCTTTTCCGCGGGCTTGGCTCCACCATAGGAACGGCCGTACTTGGTACGTTGCTGACGACAGGCGTTACTTCGCAAATCGGTAACTTGCAGAGCGACCCATACATACAAACGCTTCAGAAGCAGCCTCAGAGCGCCCAGATGCTGAGTAAACTCGACGTCGACACTGCGTTGGTGCTTAACATGCATGACACCAAGGACAAGATTACAAGTGGGTTAGAGTCTGGAACGAGTAGCTTGCCGGCTGGTGTACGTGAAAACGTCGTTGCCGACTTCAAGGCCAAGCAAGAGACCTATAGTCAAAAAATCATCCACGCCTTTAGTAGCAGTCTCCATAATGTCTTCGTGACCTCAGGTTTCCTCATGCTTGGTGCGACCATACTGACGCTTGGTATCAAAGAAAAACCACTCCGTGGCGGTCACGACGACACGCCAGGTGTAGCGTAGCCTAGTAGTATTTTTTACGCTACCCAAAGCGTCGTACCCGACGTACAATGAGAGTATTAACAAACAAACCCAGGGGCCAAGCGCGGAATCACGTGTAAATCGTGAGCTGTGCCGCAACGGTAATCTCAAGCAAACTATGAGGGTAGATGCTGGAGGAAGTCCGATACGCGCTGGTCTTAAAAGGGCTTCCCGAGCAGGAAATGTACACCGTTTGACTCTTTAGGCAGTTATACGACGATGCTTTTCTGTTTTTAGAAAGCATCGTTTTTATATGTCCACGTTATCGCAGGAAATCGAAGAAAATCGCCAAGCTCGTTTCGAGCAGTTTGAAGCTGAGCGACTGCTGGTAGAGGAGGTGACCGATCTTTCTGAACGAATACCGCTTCCTATGGATAATTCATTTGAGTATGACATGGAGGTTGATGGCCACCTGTATCATCTCGACCAGTCTTTGGGCGAAGTCTTAGACACGAACCTGGAGGTGACGAAGATTGCTGCCCAAACAAATCCTCTATACAATCGCCATTTCCAGCATGCACTGATTGAACGCCAGGAATATGACGATCAGCGTAGGCTTGCATGTGCAACTGAGGGTCAAGAAGATCTTTTAGTCGTGCTTTCGCCTAAGGTAGGAGAGATGGGAAAGCACTTAACTATGGTGCGCATCTACACAAAGACTGAAGCGGGTATTTCTGCAGCCTCAATCTCATTTGATACTTCCGACAACGAGTGTCTCGACAACATTGCCCACTTTTTTGGTCAGTCCATCCCTGCAAATGCAACCCCTGAAGATATATTAACTATGCGACTATGGGGCAAAAAATCCGACATACCTGGTGAACAGCCTCGCACGTTTATTGCACGGTTACACGATGTTGTACTCGAAGAGAAGTTGGGCGGCGTATGGTCTGGTGGAAGACCAGGAACCAGCACTCTCGACGCACAGACATTCATTCGGAATCAACCAGATTTACTCTCTGAACACATGGGGCTTGTCCGTGCTACCCAAAATCGAGGCGGCGAAAACAATGACGAGCTTCTAGAGCAAATTCGATATCAGACAGCTGCACAACTAGCTGAGCGAATAAAAGGCGTTTTAGAATCACCAAATCGCGAAACGGCTGGTGCACGGGCGCGTGCGAGTGGCGAAAAGTTTGAGAACAGCTGTCCTACTGTCGGCAGCGTAGCTCAAGCGAGCCAGGAGCTTGGGTTTGTGTCGCTGGAGCAGGGAACATGCCGTGTATGCCTTGAGCAAGGACTTGTTGGCGCTTGCAGCGTTTGTATGTCGTGTGAGAACGCGGACAATGCCGATGGCACAGGACGGGTGCTTCAGACTATTCATAGGGATGCACTTGCAAAAAAGGCAATGGCACAAGTTAAGAGCACGTCATCACTAGAAACACACGTTAGGCACCAGGAAACAGAAAATGAGCAGCCTCAAGTGCTTGGCGTACCTCGGAAGCGTGGCTTGGAGCCAGTACGACATGAGGCTGTACGAGATTCGTCATGGCCATCCACGCGCCACCATGAAGTAGTAAAACAACTACCTGTTGAGCGTGATCACCAGGGCAGTGCCGACGCTGCTGTCTTTGAGCAGGCACCCAGTCGTCATGCCTCCAGGCAGTTGCGGGGCAGTACATTTAGCTATCTAGAATTAGTCGTAAGGACAGAAATTGGTGGCGGAAGGCGGGTGGTCAGAAACGTACTGACTGGTGAAGAGGTCGAAGAAGACGTTGCCTAGATCTTGAGGGCACTTTTTCCAAGTGTAATGACGTGCTGCTTGCGATAGGTGTCAAACGCAGCATGGTTGAAACCGTGTTTTTTTATAAAGTTTCCGATACGCTCACTGCCCAGGAAGTGTGGGAGCATGACGTAGGTAGCGCCGTGGCTGTATAAGTCAGCGGCTTCGTCGTATCCATTTGCATGACATATAAATACGGCTTCGGGGTTGTGGTATCGAAGGTAGCCAAGCAGGGATCGGTTGACGCTCATGTCCGTGATGGTGCTCACTACTAACTGCGCTTTGCGCGCGTTAATTTCGTGCAGTAGCTCTTCGTCTGTTGCGTCGCCGTATGTACAGCGGACGCCCTGGCGATCAAGGTGCTCAACGACCTCGGGGTCATAGTCAACTACAAGGTAGCGCTGTTTCATCTCACGAAATACTTGCAGAAATTCGTGTCCACCGCGGTGGTAGCCAAACAAGATGATCGGATAATTGACGCTTTTTTGAGGGCGTTCTTTTATGGTCTTTTTTTCGAAAATCGACAGGTGTTTCTCGAACAAATGATACAGCTGGTCGTCATACTTCATAAGGTATGTGCTTGTGCTGATGGTGATGAGTGCGACGAGCGTCATGATTGCCGCTAGATGCTCACCAACAAGGCCAACGCTTGCTGCGTAGACGACCAGAATGATTGAGAATTCACTGATCTGTGACAGGTTGATGGCTGCCTTGAAGCTAGTCAGTTTTGTATAGCCATGGAGGCCAAGGCTTGTCATGACAAAGAGTGGCTTGCCGAGGATGACGATGAGCGATAGTACGATGGCAGGCAGGATACTTTGCTGCAAGGCTTCAAATCCAAGTTTCTCTCCCAGTGTCACAAAGAACAGTACGATAAAGAAGTCGCGCAGCGGCTTTAGGCGTGAGGCCATTTCGGTTGCGTACGGCAGAGAGGCGAGACTCACACCACCAAACAGAGCGCCAACTTCGTGACTAAAGCCGGCTATTTCGAATAATGCCGCAACGCCAAATCCCCAAGAAATTGTAAACAGAAAAAGCAGCTCTTGGCTGCTGGCGAAGAACTTAATGACGTGCGGTAGGACCTTTGTACTTACAAACACCAGGCCAGCGCTGAGTAGAACACCTTTGAGTATCAGTAGGCCTATGTCGGTCAGGCCTAGCCCTCCGGCTGTGCCGGCTGCTGCAATGAGCAGTAGGGCCAGGGTGGCAACTATGTCGTCTACCAGGATGACTCCCATGGCTATCTGGCCGTGCAGCCGACTAAGCTCACGTTTGTCGGAAAGTACTTTGAGGATGATGATAGTACTACTGAAAAACAGTGCAAGGCCAGTAATCATCGCCTCCGTGTTGTCGAAGCCGAGCAGCCGTGCCGCAATTGCACCGCAGATCCCGACCATGAAAAGGATCATGCCCGCTGTCGTCACCGATACTTTTCCAAGACTACGGATGACCCCGGCATTGAGCCCGAGACCGATGATGAACAGTAGTAAAGTGATGCCGATCTGGGAATATGTCTCAAACGTCTCTTTGTCCTGGATCAGGTCAAACATACTTGGTCCGACCAGGATACCAGTCAGAATATACCCGATGATCAGCGGCTGACGTAGCAGACGCATGACAATGGCAACAGCACCACCGAAAACGATGATGATACTAAGTTGTGTAAAAAGGCTGCTTTCTTGCATGTTTGTTTTTTTTAGAGTTCCACTACTTAGTATAGCGCGAGTGTTATAGGTGTGACAACAACCAGCCGGCAAGAGTACCGACAAGGATGATGGCTAGACCGAGGCTGGCGACTTCAAGGCCGTCGCGAGTCGCATGATGATGGCCCAGGAGACTGCCGCGATACCAACCGGCGGCGTAGAGGATAACCATCGTCATAAGGATCGTCAGGCTTATCGCTATAAATGAGTCGTAGATGAGTAGCAGCGGTATGACGGCGACAAGTGAAACCACGACGTAGGTCAGGAATTCCACGAAAGCAGGGACGAAATAGGCGCGTACCCAGCTACGTTTTTCCCGACCATCAAGCTCATCTATGAAGTGCTCGCTGGCATAGCGCACCGAGCTTGAGTTAAATGCATTTACGATCAAACTTATTACGCCTGTAATTATCAGCAGGTCGTGGGAGATATTTTGAAAGTAGAGTCCAGCAACGATGCCGACAAAGATCGCGAACCCTCCCTCAATGCCCTCGAGGACTGACAGGAAGTTATCGGCGCCGAGAGGGATGCGTGGGGTGTTTCGTGACATAAGCGGTTTAGTTGTATACTCGTTTATAGATGATTACTTACTATTATAAAAACATTCGTGGCAAAAAACTATCGACACTGGATGAATACAAGCCAGGCGCTTGGGTTTGTGTGGAAAGTCCGAGTGAAGAAGAAGTCGAAAGTCTCGTCAAACGTTTCAAGCTTGACCCCGGTCACCTGGAAGACGCGCTCGACCCAGACGAAATGCCCCGTCTTGAAAAAGAGGGTGAACTTACCTATATATTTGTGCGCTATGCCTTTACGAACGACGACCTAGAGCTTACTACGTCGCCGCTCCTGTTTGTGGTTGGTCCCGACATTCTGATAACCATCGCGCATAACAGTCTGCCGCGATTACAGCGTTTCATGAGTGGCAAGATAGAGTTTTCGACTACGCAGCGTACCAAGTTAGTGCTGCAGATTCTTGACCAGATCGTCGATCAGTACGAAGTGTTCGTCAACAACATTTCGCGCCAGATCAAAACCATTCGAACCCGACTACGTTCGCACGACGTCGGCAACCAAGACTTCATCGACTTTGTGCTCATCGAAGACGAGCTCAACGAGTTTCTCAGCGCCATGCTCCCGACGACCGCGATTTTGCGACGCCTTATGCTCGGTCGTCACATACCGCTTTTTGAAGATGACCAAGAGCTCATCGAGGACCTACTGCTCAACAATGAGCAGTCCATCGAAGGTTGTCGTAGCAATGTCAAAAGTATCGTCAACATCCGTGAAGCGTACTCGACCATTGCGAGTAACAACCTAAACCGTTCCATGAAGATCCTGACAGCAGCGACCGTCATCATCGCACTACCCAACGTCTTTTACGGAATGTTTGGCATGAATGTCGACCTGCCGTTTCAGCACCAACCATGGGCGTACTTCATGGTTGTGTCGATTACGATCGTTCTTATGGTTACGATCTTCTTGCTTGGTCGGTCAAAAAAGATTTTCTAACGAGTTGGTGGAGTAACGCCGGCAGCTTTGAGGGCGGCGTCAAGCTTCTTCATGACTTGCTCGCCCTTTTCTTGGACGAGTTCGTTTATGACCGCTTTGTCTGCTTTTTCGTCGCCGACATAGACAGTTGGGGTAGAGTCAACGTTTAGGCGCGTAGCCAGTGCGCGGTCGCGGGAGATTTTGTCGCTGACACGTGAGTCACTTAAGTCGGTTTTAAATTGTTCGACATTCAGGCCAAGGTCTTTCGCGTAGCCAGCAAATACGTCGGTTCGCTTTGCACTGTCGATGCTCGACCAGTCGTCCTGAGTTTCGTAGAGCTTGTCATGCATTTCCCAGAACTTACCCTGAAGTCCGGCAGCTTCAGCAGCGGTTGAGGCGGCAAGGGCGTTCGGGTGGATGGTAGTAAGCGGGAAGTTGCGAAAGACAAAGAGCACAGTGTCTTTATAAAGTTCACGAATTGTTTTTATCTGGGGGTGGGCAGCGCCGCAAGCCGGGCACTGGAAGTCGGCGTATTCAGTTACGACAACCTTTGCGTCAGTTTTTCCAAAAGTGTGGTCACCGATGCTCGTTGACGTTCCGTCTACTACCTTCATGGGGTCTTGTCCGGAAACATCTACGTTATCTTTTTTCGAAAGCATCACTAGTCCACCGAGTACAGCAACACATAACACTACAAATACGATCCATCGAGTTCTTGTCATAACAGCTCCTTATGTATGACTCTAGTATAGCGCACCCTAGGGCTGACAGGGTACACTGTAGACATATGCAAGTTCCACTTTGGCAACTGATACTCGACATCTTTTTGTGGTGTATGGTGTTCGCGCTTCATGCGCTGCGTTTTAACACGTCACCATTTAGTCATTTTGAGTTAGAACGTCGCGCAAAAGGCGGTGATGGTGAGGCGGCTAAACTTTTGGATTCCGACACCCTCATGCCACGACTACGAGCGCTACGTCAGATACTAGAAACACTCTTCATCGTCGGTGCGATCTCTCTTACCTACGCGAGTGTTGGTTTGTTACTGGGACTTATAGTTTCAGTTGCTCTTCTGCTTCTGCTCGACACCATTTCCCGCCAAGACGTGATGTTCCGTGTGGCGAACCATGTCTATAGGCCGTATGGAGCAGCACTTCTCAAACTCGCCAAAGACTGGAGATGGCTCGACGTGTTTCGACCATATATCGCTAAGTCGAGTGAGAGCCAAGCATATTCCAAAGAAGAGCTAAAGGCCATGGTGGAGCGGTCTCGTGGTGTACTGAGCCCCGACGAACATGTACGTTTTCTGGCAAACTTGCAGCTTGCAGAGCGAAGCGTGTCAGACGTCATGACGCCTGTTTCGGTGCTCGACACGGCCGACGTTCACGACGCCCTTGGCCCTTTAGTGCTCGACGATCTGCACAAAACTGGTCACAGTCGCTTCCCAGTTATCGACGGCGACATCCACCACGTTGTCGGCGTACTGTACCTGCATGAGCTGGTGGACCTGCGAGCAAAAAAGACCATCCGCGAGGCTATGGACCCACGAGTTCATTACATTCACGAGAGCCAAACACTTGAACATGCCTTGCACGCATTTTTGCAAACCCACCGACATCTGTTTATAGTAGTAAACGACTATCGTGAAACGGTAGGTGTGTTGACCCTCGAAGATGTCATAGAGGCAGTCCTGGGCAAGCACATTGTCGATGAATTCGACCAATTCGAAGATCTGCGCGCAGTTGCCGCCAGAAACCCCCGAAAAAATAACCTCCCTAAAAGAAAGACAGACGTATGAGAACCCTTGTTAGAGAACTGAAAGACCACGTAGACCAGCAAGTAACCATCCATGGCTGGCTACACAAAAAACGCTTACTTGGTGGTCTGAACTTTTTGACCGTGCGTGACCGCAGTGGTCTGGCGCAGAGTTTGGTAGACAACAAGGACGAGCTGGAAAAGTTACGCGGCCTGCAGATAGGGACCGTCGTTCGTTTCACCGGCACTGTGGTCGCCGACGAACGTGCGCCAGGTGGGGTCGAACTTCACGAAGTTGCTATAGAAGTCGAAGTTCCAGTTACTGACGAACCGCCTATCGAGATCGACAAACCTATCCTGCACAAATCAGAAAACCTCGACAGCTTGTTCGAGTACCGTGTACTCAACATCCGTAACCTAAACGAACAAAAGATCTTTAAAATTCGTGCTAGCCTAACTCGTTACTTGCGTGAGTTTCTACAAGAACGAGAATTCGTCGAGATCGACACTCCAAAGTTTCTCGCCGAAGCAACTGAGGGTGGTGCAGAAGTTTTCAAGCTCGACTATTTTGGTAAAACCGCTACTCTAGCTCAGAGTCCGCAGTTCTATAAGCAGATCATGGTTGGCGCATTTGAACGCGTGTTCGAGATCAACCACAGCTATCGCGCAGAGCCAAGCGCGACCACTCGTCACCTGACAGAGCTCACTATGCTCGACCTCGAGATGGGCTTTGTCGAGAGTCACGATGAAGTACTCGACCTCGTTGCCGACATGACGAAAAACGTCTTGCGCCGCGCCTACGACGAACACGCCGACGATCTGCGTAGTCTCAATGCGCCAGAACTCAAACTGACCGACGAGCAAGTGCCACGCTTTACTATCGCCGAAATTCACGACATGTATACCAAAGCTACTAGTACTGACACGACAGCCGAAAAAGACCTTACGCCAGACGAAGAGCGCTGGATCGCCGAGCATGCACGCAAAAACCTCGGTAGTGACTTAGTGTTCGCAGTTGATTTTCCAGCCGAGGCAGGCAAGTTTTACCACAAGTTCAAAGACGACGGTACGGTCGCCTGGGGTGACTTACTTTTCCGTGGCCTAGAGATCTCGACCGTTCCACTGCGCGAAAACAACTACGAAAAGATGATCGAGCAGATGACCAAAGCCGGTCTCGACGTATCGCACGACGGTTTCAAGTACTACCTACAGGCTTTCCGCTATGGTCTCCCGCAACACGGTGGCTGTGGCTTTGGTGTCGACCGTTTGGTACAAAAAACCATTGGTCTTGGCAACGTCAAAGAAGCCACGCTTTTCCCGCGCGACATGAACCGACTTACTCCATAGTCCTCAACAAAGAAAGAACCCCCGAGGGGGTCCAATCGGCTTTGCGCTCGATAAA
>CAYMMO010000021.1:0-1309 GCA_964391615.1 uncultured Candidatus Saccharibacteria bacterium | reverse complement strand
CTCAGGGGTTGATGTTGTAGTTGCCTAGCTGACCAGGCGCAGGTGTCTGCGGCCCAGGAACTCGTCCCAGCGCGGCGCTCCGCGACCATGGCTGCTGCGCAGGTGCTTGGGCGCCAGCTTGCGGAGACGGGGGTCGTCTTCGGTGATCGTCTCTCCGGGGTGGAAGATGCCCATCCGGGCGCCGATCATTACGAGCGACGTCCAGTGGATCCGGCCACGGTTCGGGTCGAGCGCTCGACCCTTCAGCAGGGTGCTTGTCGAGAGCATCGCCTCTTCGGCGAACTGTGCTCTGGTGATGCCAGACCTCCTGACGGCGCGGTCGATCGGGGTGTTGAACTCGCGAGCACGGCTCACGTAAACTCCTCGGGTGGTAGGTGCACTACAATCAGGCTGACAGATGTCAGTATTAGTATTATAGCAAATAAACAGTGAAAAGTCAAGATGGTGACGACTATAGCAAAAGCAAAGAAGCAGGAATACTATGGAAGTATGAATAGATTTTACACAGGCTCTATACTCATCGGTTTCGGGTTTCTTGTACTTCTCGCCAACTTAGACGTCGTAGGCGTTCGCGATGTTCTGTCGCACTGGTGGCCTGCGCTGGTCTTTGGCGCAGCGGCTGGTTTGTCATTTTTCTCGACGACTCGTAACTACTTGCTCATATGCTTGCTGCTTGCTCTCGGAACAATCGTGCAACTTAACCTTTTGAACGTCGCAAACGTCGACCTCGGTACCATCATTTTCCCTGCGATCCTTGTTCTTGTAGGTGTTTCGCTTATATCGCAGCAGCGCTACGCTAAGGAACATAACAGCGAGGAGGGAACGGTTTCGGCGCTTATGGGTGGCGTCGATCAGATCAGTACCTCGAAGGCTTACAAAGGTGGCAACATAAACGCGGTTATGGGTGGGGTAAAACTCGACCTTCGCAAAGCAACATTTGCCAAAGGCGCGAGCCTCAACGTTTTTGCATTTTGGGGTGGTATCGAACTCATCGTTCCTGAAGACGTCGTAGTGAAAACTCGGGCGTCGGTTATCATGGGCGGCGTAGAAGACAAGTCGTACCCAACTCATAAGTCGGATGCCCCTGTAGTGTATCTTGACGGAATCGTACTCATGTCCGGGGTCAACATAAAGCGCTGATCAATGCCTCATACAGTCTCTGTCTGCGACAACATGCAGAAGTATTCCTATGAGCTCTCAGAGCCCATGGGCAAGAACTTTGACCCCGACTTTAAGCCCGAGCTGACGCCTCAGCAGATGCTTGAACTCGGAGTTTTTGGTGGGCACTATTTTGAAGGCTATCACAAAG
>CAYMMO010000020.1:4582-11872 GCA_964391615.1 uncultured Candidatus Saccharibacteria bacterium | reverse complement strand
CAACAAGTTTTACCGCTCACATCGCTCGCGTCAGACTGTCGCAGGCACGGGGCTAGGTCTGTACATCTCAAAAGCCATCATCGAGTCACACGGCGGCCACGTAGGCGTCAAGTCGACCGAAGGCGAAGGGAGTACCTTTACCTTTTCAGTGCCCATCTACAGCACCGTGAAAGATAAATTACTTGCCAGTGACAACGAGAATCAAGGTATCATAGAATCAAGTAGCGGTTGGATAAAAAACCACTCTATGTATAAAGGATAACCATGGCAAAAATTTCTTCCATCCTCATCATCGAAGACGACCGATTCATCGGTGAGATGTACGTCCTCAGCCTACGACAGGCAGGCTACACGGTCGACTGGCATACAAGCGGCAAAGACGGCCTCGCAGCAGCACTGGCCAAAACCTACGACCTCATACTGCTCGACATCATGTTGCCCGAAGAGAGCGGTGTCGACGTGCTCAATGAGCTTCGCGGCGGGACCGACAAGATCCCTCACAGTCGAATCATCGTGCTAACCAACTTCGACCAAGACGACGAAAGCCGCTCCGACATGCAGTCAAAAGCCGACGCCTACCTCATAAAAGCCGACATTACTCCTAGAAAATTGCTCGAGATCATCACCAGCCTGACTCCAGCGGACAGCTAACAAGTGCGCTCTCGTCAAACAAGCAGGCGCGTGATTAAATACATATGATGAAAAAGGTAATTGTCTCAGTAGATGACTTTTCGATGCGTTTTGGAAACACGACGGTCATCGACCACCTGAACTTCGATGTCAAGCGTGGAGAAACATTTGGACTGCTTGGCAGTAACGGCTCCGGCAAAACAACAACGCTGCGTGCACTGCTCGGTATCATTGCGCCAACCGCGGGCACACTGCAGATAGATGGCGCAGCTTACGACGTCGGTGGCAGCGTAAAACTGGGTTACTTACCAGAAGAGCGAGGACTGTATCGCAAGGAATCGGTCATCGACATCATGGTATATTTTGGCATGCTCAAAGGCATGGAACGTCAGAGCGCCAAGAACTGGTCTCAGGAATTCCTGGCTCGCGTCGACCTGGCAGACAAACAACACCTCAAACTTGAAAAACTCTCTGGTGGGCAACAACAAAAAGTACAGCTTGGCGTTACCATCATGAACGACCCCGAACTACTCATTCTCGACGAACCTACCAAAGGCTTCGACCCCGTAAACCGTCGGCTGCTTATGGACATCATCGAAGAACGGCAAGCGAACGGCGCTACTGTCATCTACGTCTCGCACGATATGGCAGAAGTTGAGCGACTCTGCGATCGAATCATCCTGCTCAAAGATGGCAACGCTGCAGCCTACGGTACGGTCGCAGAAGTAAAGAAACTGCACGGCGGCAAGAGTTTAGACGAAATATTTGTAACCATCTACGGGCACAAGGAGACAGACTGATGGGTGGCATGCACAACCTAGGCACCGTGTTTGGCTTTGAAGTCGTACGCACACTCAAAAAGAAATCGTTCTGGCTGATGAGTCTACTGTTTCCACTCATGGCATTAGTTGTGGCTGGCATTGTTTTCTTTTCAAACCAAGCGACCGAAGACGCCATGAAAGAAGCTAGTTCGCAAAAGTTCACCATCGCCATCCTCGACGAATCAGATCTGTTAAATCCTGGGCTTATCAAAGCATTCTCACCAGAAAATGTTACGAGTAAAGAGCAGGGCATCTCACTCGTGAAGGACGGCAAGCGGGACGCGTTCTTCTACTATCCCGCAGAAGTAAAAAAGTCCAGCGTCGAAGTCTATGGCAAAGACGAAGGCTTGTTTGACAACGGAAAGTACGCCTCGGTCGCCAAGACGCTTCTAGACGAATCAATCGCAATGAGCGTCTCTCCAAACGTCCGAACCATCTTGCAAAGCAAGTATGAAGTCAAAACGACGACCTATCGCGATGGGCAGTTGTACGATGGGTTTAAACAACTTATCGCTCCAGGCATGTTCCTCGTGCTGTTTTATCTGCTTATCGTCACATTTGGCAACCAGATGCTCAACAGCGCGACAGAAGAGAAAGAGAATCGCGTCATAGAGATGATCCTGACCACCGTGCGAGCCCGAACGCTCATAACAGGCAAGATCCTGTCACTCGCAGTACTTGGGCTACTACAGACCACCGTAGTCATGGTACCGATCATCATCGGCTACGCACTGCTGCACGACAAGCTCTCGCTTCCGACGCTTGACCTAAGTAACTTGCCGCTCGACCCGGTCCGTATAAGCGTTGGCTTCGCCATCTTCCTCGCAGGCTTCCTGCTGTTTACAGGACTACTAGTGACCATCGGTGCAGCGGTGCCGACAGCCAAAGAAGCTGGTGGGTTCTTCGGCGTGGTTATGATGCTGGTATTCGGACCACTCTACGCGGCGCCGCTCTTCGTCTCTTCACCAGATTCACTCCTCGTCCAATTCCTCAGCTACTTCCCGCTAACGGCGCCGATACCGCTGCTGCTACGCAACGCGGTAGGTAACCTCGCCGTCTGGCAGGCGCTCATCGCACTCACAATCTTGATCTTGACCACAGCACTGGTTATCCGAATCGCCGTCAGAGTGTTCCACCAGGGTGCCCTAGAGTACAGCCGCAAGCTGAGTATCCGCGAGATTTTCTCTCGCTCCTAGCGCTAGGCTATACTAGAGACATGGCAAATTATTCATTTGACGTCATTTCCGACTACGACAAAGCCGAGATCAACAACGTCTACATGCAAGCGCAGCGTGAAGTTGCGAACCGTTACGACTTCAAAGGTACACCGGCCAACATCGAGTGGCTCGGTGACAAAGTAGGGCTCACCGTCACTGCGGCGAACGACATGCACTTAGAAGCAATCATCGACATCATCCGCCGTGGACTCATAAATCGCGGGCAGAGTACAAAGGTGCTTGACCTCAGTAAAGAGCCCGTCAACTCAAACCTCAAACTTGTCCAAGAAATCCCGTTCATTTCGGGACTTGATGGCGAAAAAGCAAAAACTGTCTCAAAAGTCATTCGCGATGAGTTTCCAAAAGTAAAACCCTCGATCCAGGGTGATGTCGTACGTGTGAGCAGCGGCAGCAAAGACGACCTGCAAAATGTCATGCAGGCTCTCAAAAATCACGAGTTTGAATTTCCACTTAGCTTTACAAATTTCCGTTAAAAAAGGGAAGTGGCCCGGCGCGAACGCCGGGCCACCTATCGGGTGGTGCTGGGCTGCTAGTAGCTGCTAGTAGCAGCGACTCGTGTCGACCAGTCGGTCGAACAACTTGTTGTTGTACCTGATCGAGCCCTTGAACGCCAGGCACTGGCCCGCCGGGATCTTGGTGAAGACCGGACCCGCATAGCTGGCATAGTTGCCGGCGTCATACATGTCGCCCTCGGCCATCGGCCAGTAGTGAACCCCGTTGTCCGGGTTGTACCAACCGATCATGGCCATCATGGGCTTCTTGACTCCCTCGGTCTTGCTCCCACTCTGCGTGGTGACACAGAACAGGTTCGGTCCGCTGACCTCCTTCTCGGACAGCACGAGGCCGCCGATGTCGGGGCGCTTGTCGCCCGCAGGACCCTTGAGGTCCCAGGAGCCGATCTCTCCATAGCCGTTGTTGCATGCCTCGGCTGCCGAAGCAGAAGAGGCAAACACGATAGGCGTGAGACTGAACCCCACCAGGCCGAAGGCCAGCAGCAGTCTCGTGAAAAGGTGACGCATAAACAACCTCCACGATAGGTTGAACCAGGACGACGGCGTCGTCCATTGGCAGCATTATGGACTGTACTTGTATAAAGGTCAAGTTAGTTATCTAACGGAAGAGATCTTTGACTTGTGCAAGTGCGAGAAACACAGCAATGATAACGATGATCCCTACTTCAAAAGCTGGCCCTTTGCCGATACTCGGCAATGTTCCAGAACGAATCGCACGATCCGCGGCTCGATACCGACGATACCCCACAATCGCAAGCACACCGCCCACTACTATCGCCGCGATGCCCGATGCAAAGCCAAGAGGTGAATCACTCACGAAGTGGGCCAAGGCGACGCCACCGGCCTGCATGGTAAGAGCTGTGCGAATCCATGCCAGAAGCGTTCGCTCATTGGCAAGCAAAAAGCGCACATCGACATCTAGTTTTTCGTTTTCGCTCATCTGTTACTAGTCTACCATAAGCTGTTTTGAGCAGGGCCAAAATGATAGTATACTAACCAAGTCCACGTATAAACATAAACGGGGTATGAGGATGAAGAAAATCTATGTGAATTTAATGGTACTCGCGTTTCTGCTGGCTGCAGCGCCTTTTGTGGTGACTGCTCACAGTGCAGCCGATGAATCTCACGAAAGCACGAACGCTACTCATGAAACAGAGTCCGAGACTGAAGTGGAGCATGCTGTTAAGACAGTCTCGCAATCTTCTCGAACCGAAAGCTTAACTGCCAAAAAAGCAGAGTTCGAGGCCAAGCTGGCCGAAAAGAAGGCAGAGATAAAAGAAAAGCTCGAAGGTAAACGAGCCGAGCTCTGCGAACAACGTTCAAACCGCATCAACACGGTTGTCAACAATCGCTCTGGAGCGTTACAGCGTCACTTAACTCGCTTCGACGAGATTAAGGCTAAGATCGTAGCATTTGTCGACAAAAAACAGCTCTCAAGCGACCAGCTGACTTCACTCGCAGCTACTATGGAAACTGCAGGCGCAAACGCGCAAGCCGCAGTAGACGCTTTCCAGGGCACAGACTTTGTCTGCCGCCAAGCTGATGCCAACGACCCAGGAGGCATCGTCATAAGCACTTGGGCGAGCGCAAAAGAGGCCATGCGCGCCTATCGCGATACTATAAAAGCCTACGCCAAAGAAGCCCGTTCACTTGCAACTGCCGCAGTCGCAGCATCGGACGATGGTACCGCAGATCAGGGAAGCGATGACTCAACGACAGGAGGTAACCGGTAATGATGGCCTCTATCTCACGACAGCGCGGTTCTGCCTTTGGGCTTATGATGGTTGCTGCTACGATCATCCTTCTTGGTATCGTCGCATTCCGCTTCATTGACGCCCAAAAGAACACCGAAGTTGCCGACACGAAACCAGCCACCAGCCAGGTAACCACAGTTGCCAAGGCGGCCGACATCGACAAGGCGACCGCCGAACTCGATAGTGCGGATCTAGACGTCAACTTTGAAGCCGAGCTCGACGCCGAACTCAATTTCTAGAAGACTGTACCAAAAACAGGGGCTGAGCCTAGACAACTCGCCCCTGTTTGTAGTTATGGGGATATTGACATATCATAACGTTTATGCTATACTAAGATATGATTGATAAATTCAATCATGCAGTACCTTAAAGTATCTATCCGCGGTGAGCTCTTGCGAACTGGTGCAGTTTATAGCACTAGTGGCAAGAGCTTACCGAAACAGCTCTTGTGTCTCGCCATGGGCGATTTTGTTTCACAACGACCCGCGCCAACCTGGTGCACTCTCGTCCAAGGAGGACACAATGACTGAGCTCAACGCACGTAAGCTCGCCGACGACATCATCGCCGAGTTCAAGGGAAGCCCCGCCTACCTCCGTGTGACACGGGTAGGTGAAGTGCTCTTCGACGCCTACCTGGAACCGGTCGACGTCGAGGCGATCGAGCTCGCGATCGATCAGGCAATCAGGCTTGGCCAGCAGTGGCCCAGCTGGTTCCTCTTCGGAGGAAGGGGCCCGTGGTTCGAGCAGTGCTTCGGCACTGACCCGAGTCCGGTGTCCGCCGAGATCGCACAGCTTGCAGAGGAGGTGTCGAGCCTGGTGCAGACCTGGCTCGACACCGAAAACACTCGACTCAGGGACAAGGCCCTCCGCGAAGCGGGGGTCTCCTGGACCGAACTGGCCTACACGACGTCGAGTCGGGTGAGCTAGTGGCAACAACCGGCCAGTTCTGAGCCCGGCTCCCGCCCACACGGCGGCGAGAAAGTACAGAACACCCGAATGGCCCCAGCCGTACTTCACGGCTGGGGCATTTCCATGCAACTTGGTTCTTGCAAGTAGACAAACTGCCCCTGTTTTGATAGAGTAGGGAAGTCAAATTTCTCGGAAAGTTACTTACTGGTATCGAAGGCGCATGCGCCTCATACTAGGGTATGAGGCTTCAAATCTTCGCAAATACCCAGAAAAATGCAAGCACTTTTCGTGAGTATTTGGCTCACATTTTGGCCTCATCGTCTAACGGTTAGGACACCAGGTTTTCATCCTGGCAATCGGAGTTCGAATTCTGTCACAATCTGAAAGATTTGATAGAATGTAGCCGATGTTAGAACAAGAAGCGTAGCGGATTGTTATAGCATCGAAGCGTTGGAACCGTGAGGTCACCTTAACAAATAATATATGTTTCATGTCACTTGATGGCCTCATCGTCTAACGGTTAGGACACCAGGTTTTCATCCTGGCAATCGGAGTTCGATTCTCCGTGAGGTCACCACGTTATATGAAACCATTCCGCAAAAAGCGAGATACTGCGTCCTCAACACTTCTTTTCTATGAAAGCCTCTAGTCCAGCTGATTATCCCTTGACAACATGTAGCCCCTGTAATACACTAGAAGTATGGAAAAGGTTACCGTCAAACGTTTCAACGAACTATTCCCTGACGATGACACCTGTCTCGACTTTATGTTCAAGCAAGCTTACGGCAGTATGCCAGCTTGCCCGAAATGTGGTGTCGTTGAACCTAGCTATTACCGGGTTCGTAGCCGCAAATGCTATGAATGCAAAGACTGCGGCAATCAGATACATCCGCTCGGCAGCACGATCTTTCATAAGTCTTCTACATCGCTCCGTGATTGGTTCTATGTTATTTACCTCTTCTCTGTATCAAAAAATGGTGTATCGGCTAAAGAAGTGGAGCGGCACCTCGGCGTCACCTACAAGACCGCATGGCGTATAGCCAAGCAAGTCCGTGCTCTGATGGCGCAAGGCGGTAATAGTCCACTGTCTGGTGTCGTTGAAACGGACGAGACATACGTCGGTGGGCGTAATAAAGGCCGAGGGTCTAACTTTACTAACAAGGAAGTGGTGTTCGGCATGGTTGAGCGTGGCGGCCGCGTCAAAGCCGAGCACGTGAAGGGTACTGGTGCTCGTGTATTACTGCCGAGGCTTCGTGACGGAATTGCTCCCGGCACGGTTGTGTATAGCGACCAAGCGCAGGTCTACCGCACACTACACCGGATTGGCTACTACCATGATAGTGTGAACCACAGTGTTGGTGAATATGGTCGCGGTATCGTTCATACGAATACGATTGAGGGCTTTTGGTCACAGCTTAAGCGCTCA
>CAYMMO010000020.1:0-4572 GCA_964391615.1 uncultured Candidatus Saccharibacteria bacterium | reverse complement strand
AGACGGCACGTATCACTGCGTTAGCGCGAAGTATCTTCAGTTGTATCTGAATGAGTTTGTGTATCGCTATAACCATCGTCAGCTTCTGTCGATTTTTCCTGAGCTGATTGCTTTGGCTGCGCGGCGCGTGCAATAGCATCGCCAAAGATCTCTTCGACATTTTCGTTCTTCTGATCGTCCGGCAGGTTGTCGATAAAGGCTTGTCGCTCTTCGTCGGTAAGGGGCTTCTTTGACATGTTCTTAGTATACCGCATTGACCAGCACCTCCATTTTACGCATACGTACAAGGGTCAAAAGTAGCCGGTCGGGATAGGCTAAAAGTAGCTCTTAGGAAAGAGCTAAAATAGCAATTCGGGTTTTGCCATTTTATAGCATATGCATATGGTATATTTCCAGAGGTAAAAACGGAGTGAAACTGTCTTAAAAATTCTCCCTCTTTTATATACATATATAGAGAATGAAAGAACTTACAAGCTGCCAATGGAGATGGATGTACTTATATAGCCGTTTTGAGCTTATGTAGTTTACTTTTACGATAGTAGTCTGGTTTATATATCAAATTTTTGCCACTCGTCATCATCTATTTCAATAAAGCCACTAGCTTCAGCCTCCTCTAGTCGCTTTGAGCCTTTAATGCCTGGTACGCGTACCGGTTTTGTAGGATCAACTGGCTCTACGGCTAAAATGTCATCCACTAATTTGGTGGTGGATTGCTTAAACTCTGCTAGGTCGCCGAAGCATCCTGGATCAATGGTGATGATAAATGTCCCGATATAGCGCTGTGAGTCTAATGGTTGATCTAGCCCGCTACGCCCACGCACGAGTGAACCGCTGAGCACATCTATAAGTAGGTTTATTGCCCAGCCTTTATAGCCACCAAAGGGCAATACGGCGTGAGCAATATTTGGATCTGTCGTGATGTCGCCATTTTTGTCGACGTAGGCATTGTCTGGCAACTGTTCGCCTCTCTCTTTTGACTGTCGGATACGACCCCATGCATGCTCGGCAGTAGCGGCATCAAAGATAATTGGATATTTATTTGTCGGTATACCGTAGGCTATTGGATTTGTCCCCGTGATATCTTTTCTGCCACCCACCGGAACTACACCCTGTGGACCACCATTCTCAACGATAATGGACACCAGGTTCTGGTCGGCAAACCTCCGGCAAAAGACATCGAAGAAATCATTATAAGTGCTGTCGTATATACCAAACGCGTAAATGCCTTGTTGTTTGGTTTTTTCAACAATATGCGCTAAATAGTCAGTAGTAATAAGCGGTGCTATACGTCCGTTGCCCTTTACGAGCATGGCGGACGGCTTGTCGACAACAACTTCAGCATTTCCAGCCTCTTTTATTTCACTTACCAGCCGTTCGTGCTTACCACGCAATTCGCCCACTGGGTCGAACTGATTCCCTATAATCTGCTGCTCGACAATGAGGTCTGCAAATGTGTCGGCATCATTTTCGACCATGCCCGCTTCGATCATGAAGGTGGCCACACTTTGTTTTAGTTCGGTAAGTTTTATTCTCATATCATTGTTATATCTCCTCAAAAATCATATCTTCATTGCCTGGGTCATTCGCACGGATTACTAAAAATGTAAAAGGTTCCGATGAAGAGTTATTGATAAACTCGTGTATATCGCCAGGTTCAATAAGAATCACGTCGTCTTCCGATGAAGCCGCAATTTCATTATTAACTTTTATGACACCGTCGCCAGAGACAATCCTGATGCATTCAGTACGGACATCATGGCGATGCGGTTTGATGCCTCCGGCAGGAGGTATCTTCATAAGTTGCACCTTAACATTTGCACCGAAATCATCGTTCGATAAAAGGATTGATCGTTCATAGCTCGTACGTGGCTCAAAAGTACTTTCGGAAAGTTTGAGGTGTTTCATATCCTAGCGTTTACTTTCCTTGTAAAGCGTATAGTCAACAACCGTCAGGCCACCGTCAACGGTGATCGTTTCGCCACTTACGAAGCTAGCTTGATCAGACAGTAGAAAGTTCACGACGTTGGCGACTTCTTGTGGCTGAGCGTTTCGCTTGAGTGGCGTAAGCTCCTTGCTCTCATCAGGCATAGTGTCGGCCGTCATCTCAGTTTCAACCCAGCCCGGGGCAATCGCATTGACACGAATGTTGCGCGAGCCGAGTATCGCAGCCAGCGATTTCGTAACACTTATCAGAGCGGCTTTACTGGCAGAATAAGCAACAGTATCAAAGGCAGCACAAAAACCATCAACACTAGCGATGTTTACAACTGCACCACCGTCTTTCAGGTTATTCCGTAATCCATGCACCAGCCTTACAGGGGCAGTCAGGTTGACTGCTAGGGTCTCATCCCACTCATCGAAATCAAACTCGTCCCATTTTGTCAGGTACACAATACCTGCATTATTCCCGATGCCGTCAAGCTGAACATCTTTTAGCTTCTCAACTAATTCATCTATCTGTCCTTTGCTGACTAAGTTTGCCTGCAATACGATGACTTGATCACCGTATTTTTCAGTAAGTTCATTGGCTTGTTCTGTGCTTTCTTTGTAAACTGCATAGACTTTATCGCCCTCTGCCAAAAGTTTATCGGTAATTGCACGACCAATACCACGAGTTCCACCGGTAACAAGAAAAGTTTTCATAGACTTATTATACAACAGTTTAGCCACAGCACTTCTCTAAAGAATACTCGAGGCAAAAGGAGCTAAAAGATGATATAGTAAGGATAGGTTTTATAAATACAAAAAGCATGCCAGAACAGCTACAAGAATCACAAAAAGATCTCGATGGTTGGCACCAAGTTGCCGAAGAGTTACATACGTATCCGCTAGCTCTTCAAGAAGTCGCCAAGGGTCACCTTGAAAAGCGTGGTTACGAGATATCCCCCGAACATCACCAGTCGCATATCGATATCGCCCGGCCTGCTGTTCCGAATATAGATAGCATGCCACCAGAAGAGCAAGATTTCGTTGGCGAGATTATAGAGATTGGCGGAGAAGCACTAGAAAATACTGGTCTAGCTTCAGACACTGAAACACATAACTCAGATAGGCGTTTTGAAAGTGCGAAAAAAGCTTATCAGCTCGCAGCAGAACTACTGCCCACCAAGCAAAACTATAAGGTCGAACCGCCCTCATCTAATAGTGAGAGGTGGCTATTGGATCGATTAGTACAAGATGTAGATGCTGCTAAGGTATATGGTGAGGTAGACATGCCAAAAGCACTCACTGCTACGTGGAATATTCTCGGAGCATTTGCCGAGTCTGGTTCTTTTGAGAGCCCTGAAACTACTTTCAAAAGCATGATGTGGCTCCTAAAGCAGAGCCGAGAGCAGCTTAAGACGCAAGATCAAGAAACATTCGCAAGTTCGTCAGCAGAAAATAGGGATATTATCTCTTTTCTATCAGCGGCAGAACATGCGTACGCCAAAGATTTTAATTCAGCCCATCAGCAACTTGAAAGCCTTCAAGCTCAGCCTGCTCTAAAAACGCTTCTCAAGAAAGAGCTGCAGGAAGCCGAACGACAATTACGCCCTAACTCGAATATAGATAAAACTACTTCGACAAACAATCTTGAGGCACTTATCGGCGATAAAGGCTCGGATATACCTAGTGAGAAACTACAGGAAGCGAATATAGGCATTACTGTCGGCACTTCCCTCGACACACTCTCTGCTATGCTCACGAGTCCCTATGGGAGATACCTGACCAGCCATGAACATGACGTCGTTGGTGGCGGTGGAGTTGTTCAGCCTGGCGGATATGAATCTTATCGAGCAAAAGTTGAACGAGAGCTTGGTCACGATGAAAATATTTTTATACCGCGTCCAGTCTATGGAGCACTGACATCAGATCTGCAGGCTGACCGTGCAAGCGGATATGGAGCTGTAACGATTTATCCGAAGCCTGAGCTAGTGGAAGCCCCTGGAGTTGTATATGCATACGGAGATACCGTTAATGCTAGGGAGGGTATCAATTCTGAACACGGTTCCACCGCGGCAATAAGTGATCGCCGTCTTAATGTACATGATGCTCAGATGGCGTATAGCCACAGTCTTGAGCATAAGAAATTAGCCGACCAGATAGACCAAAGGCTCGTGTACATAGAGGCACAACTCCCCGGTCTTAAGGTTGATGATATCGAAAAAGTATCGATTAACGCCAAGAATAAGCCAGATGATGTCAAACGAGCCCAAGAAATTACCGAACAACTTCTCGATCGTGGCATTAAGGTGGAGCACGTTGTATCCTGGTCGGATATTGCCCCCGGGGTAGGCCGAAGAATTCAAAGTGGGATGAATGAAGAGGATGTATACAGTACACTTAAACAAATTGTTTTAGGCGATCGAGTAGTAGATCCGCGCGTTTCACTTGTTATCAATGCACCCCTCCCCGGAGAAAAAATACCGATACAAATAAATGAAGACGTTTTCAGTAAAGTAGGCGTTGTTGTTAATAAGCCACTTATTGCTAAATAGTAAATGACGAGATACTACATGCTATAAGGGTATACTCGACCTAGTCCATTATTGACTTATAGCGTCGTTTGTGTTAATATATTCATAAGTGCTT
>CAYMMO010000019.1:0-12060 GCA_964391615.1 uncultured Candidatus Saccharibacteria bacterium | reverse complement strand
GGTTGAGCCGTTTATGCTGGCGCTTACCACGGGTATGTTCCTCTATATTGCAGCCAGCGACCTCATCCCAACCATTCATAGCGAACCGAGCATACGGGTCGCAAATTACCAGACGATGATCTTGCTTGGCGGAATACTGTTTGTCGGTGTGACAACGACGGTAATTCATGGATTCTTAGGCTAAGGTATACTGAGTTTATATGGGACTTATTCAACGTCAAGACGACCAGCAAACAGAAGTACAAAAACGAGTGGCAGCAGAATTGCAGGCAAGGTTACGTATGCAAACTCCGCCAACTGACCTCAACGACATCGAGCCCGACATGCTCAAGAACCAGCATCAGACTCGCCTCGCAGGTATGTATATCGCTATACTTTTGGTCCTGCTTGTCGTCGCGGTTATAGTCGTTGCAGTAACCATTTCGTAAACGCATGGACAGAGGTTATACTGGTATATAACTATGACTTCGTTTGATGATATTTCGGCTGTACGTGAAGCGTTGCTTGCGCGGTACGACACACTTGAAACCAAAGCAGACATCTTGAAAGCGCCTGAACTGAAGGCATTGTTCGGCAAGATTCCATCTCTCCCCGCCGAAGAGCGTGGTGAATTTGGTCAAGCAATCAATCAATTGTCGAGTGAGCTAAAGGATAAAGTGGCAGCGAGCACCATCGAAGCTGAGCAGCTTGTGCCAATCGATGTGACGGCTCCAATGGACGTCAATACTACTCGCCCACAAACACTGCCAAGCGCCCAAGGCTCGACTCATCCGCTCATGCAAGAGATCGAACGCCTGAGTGAGATTTTTCAGCGTATGGGCTTTGTCATAGAAGACTCCCGTGAAATTGACGATCAATACCATATGTTCGAGACGTTGAACTTTCCAAAAGGTCACCCAGCTCGCGACGACTACGACACGTTCATGACGGTGGAGCGCGACGCAGACGGTGAGCCTCTCATCGCGCCAGCACACACCAGTACTATGCAAAACCGAGTTCTGAAGAAATACCGCGAAGTACTCGAAGCAGGTGATGCGATTGCAGCAGTTGTGCCAGACCGCGTGTTCCGAAACGAAGATCTCGACGCTCGTCACGAACATACTTTCTACCAGGTAGAAGGCATCTATGTAGCAAAAGGCGTACACGCTGGCATGCTTATCGCTACGCTACAGAAGTTTCTCGAAGAGTACTATGGTCAAAAGCTCGATGTCCGAGTTAACCCGTTTTATTTTCCGTTTACAGAGCCAAGTTTCGAGTTCGCGCTGTCGTGTCCGTTTTGTGAGCAAAAGGGTTGCAGCGTCTGTATCCACGAAGGCTGGATTGAACTGCTTGGTTGCGGCATGATTCATCCAAATGTTCTACGGGCGGCCGACATCGACCCGAATGTCTATACCGGCTTTGCTTTTGGCTGTGGTGTCGACCGACTCGTTATGATGAAGCACGGTATAGAAGACGTTCGCCATTTTGAAAGCGCAAAGTTAGACTTTTTGAGGCAATTTTAGATATGAAAGTTAGTTTAAACACAGTCAAACAATTTACGTCAGTTGATCTGCCGGTAGATGAGCTCGTTGCCAAAATTAACCAACAGTTAGGTGGTGTCGAAGATGTCGTAGATCTCAATGCTCGCTACGATGGTGCCGTCATAGCCCAAGTTGTGAAGTGCGAGAAACACGCCAATGCCGACAAGCTTTCAGTCTGTGAGATCGATGCTGGAACTGGTGAAAATGTCCAAGTTGTCTGTGGTGCACCAAATGTTCGTGAAGGCCTATCGGTTGTTTGGTTGAAGCCAGGTGCAACTGTCCCTGCAACCGCAGGTGACAAAGAGCCGTTTGTGCTTGAGGCTCGTGAGCTTCGCGGTGTTGTTAGCAACGGTATGCTCGCAAGCGCCAAAGAACTGGGCATTGGCGATGACCATAACGGTATCGTTGAAATTAATCCTGATGAGTGGCTGCCTTCTGGACAGAAGGTTGAGGTAGGAGCAGGCTTTGCAAAAGTCTTTGGGCTCGACGACACCATCATCGACATCGAAAACAAGATGTTTACCCATCGCCCAGATCTTTTTGGGCAACTCGGCGTCGCTCGCGAGATCGCCGGCATCCAGCACCAGGCCTTTAGCTCGCCCGACTGGTATATGCATACGCCTGAATTTAACAGAGGTGAAGGACTTGAGCTGACGGTAAAAAATGATGCCTCACCGGTTGTGCCGAGGTTTATGACAGTTGTTATAAAAGACGTAGAAGTAAAACCAAGTCCGCTCTGGTTGCAGTGCGCTCTGGTTGCTATGGGCGGCAAGCCAATCAACAACATCGTCGATGTGACGAACTATGTCATGTTACTGACTTCTCAACCGACACACGCCTATGACTATGACAAGCTCCGCGGACACATGCTCGGTACTCGTATGGCACAGAAGGGCGAAGAAGTGCCGCTACTAAACGGCAAAACATACACGCTTGATGAAAATGACATCGTCATAGTTGACGGCGAAGGTCCCGTTGGACTTGCTGGCATCATGGGTGGTGGTAACAGCGAAGTTTCAAACGAGACGAGGAACTTGGTGCTCGAAGTTGCAAACTTCGACATGTACGCCGTGCGAAAAAGCAGCATGAAACACGGGCTGTTCACTGATGCACTTACTCGTTTCAACAAAGGCCAGTCACCGCTACAAAATCCAAATGTCTTGAACCTGCTCATGATGTCGATTCACGATGTGGCCGGTGGTGAACAGGCGAGTGAGGTCTATGATCTTCATGAAGAACTGGCCGGCCCAGTAGCTGTTCGAACTTCAACAAAGTTTATCAACGACCGACTCGGGCTTGAGCTCGACGCCAAAGCCATCGAGACACTTCTTGGCAACGTAGAGTTTGCAGTCGATGTAGATGGAGAAGATGAGCGATGGTTCAAGGCGCCGTTTTGGCGAACTGACATAGAGTTGCCTGAAGACATCGTCGAAGAAGTCGGACGTCTCTATGGGTTTGACAAACTGCCACGTGAACTGCCGCAGCGATCTATGACACCAGCGCCTAAAAATCTCAAACGAGACATGCAGAGCAAGATACGCACGAGTCTCAGCCGAGCCGGTGCCAACGAGGTACTGACCTATAGTTTCGTGCACGAAAACGTCATGAAGCGCGCTGAGCAGGATGTCTCGCAGGCTTTCCAGCTGAGTAATGCGCTGAGCCCTGACCTGCAGTATTACCGACTGAGCGTGTTGCCGAGCTTGCTTGACCGTGTGCACGCAAACATAAAGTCCGGGCATGATGAGTTCGTGCTGTTTGAAATGGGCAAGGGTCACAACAAGAAATACCACGCCGATGACGACCAGGGTCTTCCGAGCGAGCTCGAATTTGTTGACGCGGTCTATGCGAGCAAGAAGTCTGGTGACGGTGCGGCGTTTTATAGAATGCGTGCCATACTCGACGCTTTGGCGCATGATCTTGGTTTGGATTTGGTCTATAAATCGATCGCAGAGCAGATGGACTACCCAGTAACTGCACCATTTGACCAGAAACGAAGTGCGCTTGTAGAAACAACTGACGGAACGTTTATAGGCATGATAGGTGAGCTGAAGGCCAACGTCGTGCGAGCATATAAATTACCTATGTACTGCGCAGCAATGACGCTCGACCAGCAAGGGCTTTTGGACGCGAGTAGCGCTGCGAAAGATGGCTATACTCCTCTGAGCCGATACCCAAGTGTGACCCAGGATATTTCACTTCGAGTTCCTGTAGCCTCGGAGTTTGGGACAGTGTTTACGGCTGCAAAAAAAGGCTGCCAAGAAGGACAAGCTGCTGAGACAAGTATGACGCTCTCGACACTCGGGGTTTACCAGCCAGAGGGCAGCGACACGAAAACGATTACACTTAGGCTTCGAGTCGCGAGCTATGAAAAGACATTGACCGATGACGAAGCTGGCAAGTACCTGGATGCAATTGCTGCGGCGACTTCCCAGGCGTGCGAGGCAGTGCGCATCTAGCGTCCGAAACTGTTCATGAAAGAATTTGTCAAAATTGTTCGGTATTCAAAAACGCTCTGGCCCTACTATGCCAGCATCGTTCTTTTCTCTGTGCTTATGAGCCTGACGGCGCTTGCAACACCGTTCATCATAAAAATGGCTACCGATCTCATCGTCGAATCGCTTCGTTCGGGACAGGCGGATGTGAGTGGGGCGTTATGGCTTGCTGTCGCGCTATTTGTAGTAGATGCAGGTAATACTCTGTTTACTAACTGGGGTGGATACCTAGGAGACGTTATGAGCGCAAAGCTGCGCAAACAACTGAGCGAACGCTACTACGAGCACCTCCTTAGTCTGCCGCAGAGCTACTACGACAACGAGCTGACGGGTACTATCATCAACCGCCTTAATCGCACAATCACTGAAGTAACGCAGTTTTTGAATATGTTTGCCAACAACTTTTTCCAGATGTACCTGACGATGGTTCTGACACTCGTCATCGTCTGTTTCTATAGCTGGGAGTTAGCGCTGCTTCTACTGGTGTTGTACCCAGTGTTCATGTGGTTAACTGCCAAAACGAGTAAAAAATGGCAGGTGTGGCAAAAAGAGAAAAACTTGGCAACAGACATAGCGAGTGGTCGCTTTGCAGAAGTAGTCTCGCAAATACGTGTCGTCAAAAGCTTTATACAAGAAAAGATGGAGCTTGGTCATTTCCAGGACAGGTTTGGCGAGACGGTCAGCATCACTCAAAAGCAGTCGCGGTATTGGCACGACATGGACACAGGTCGTCGTCTGGTACTCAACGTGATTTTCTTTGCAATCTTTGCGTACCTCTTCGTCTTTACTGCTCAGGGTAAATTTACGATCGGTGAGATGGTGCTGCTCATCCAGCTCGTGAACATGATGCGCTTCCCGATATTCAACATGAGCTTCATTGTCGACAATACACAAAAAGCAATCGCTGGCTCGCATGATTATTTTGCGGTCATGGAAATACAGCCTGATATCCATGACAAGAGTCGAGCAAAAATTGTGAAGGTGAAAAAAGGCCACATAGTCTATAACGATGTGAGTTTCGGCTATAGCGAGGGGTCTGAAGTGCTGCGCAAGGTAAGCTTTGACGTTGAACCTGGACAGAAGGTTGCGCTGGTGGGCGAGAGTGGAGAAGGCAAGACCACCGTGAGCAGCCTACTGTTGAGATTGTACGAGCCAAGTTCTGGGGACATCACTATCGACGGGACTTCCATCTATGACCTGAAACAGATTAGTTTGCGCGAAAACATAGCTGTTGTTTTTCAGGACCCGGCGCTCTTCAGTGGTACGATTCGGGAAAACATAGCTTACGCTCAGCCACAAGCGACTGAGAAGCAGGTGATTGCAGCAGCAAAAGCAGCGAATGCTCATGAATTTATAAGTAAGCTCGAACTTGGCTATGACAGCGAAATCGGCGAACGAGGCATAAAGCTCAGTGGCGGTCAGAAACAGCGCATAGCTATAGCGCGGGCGATACTCAAAGACGCACCGATCCTTATACTCGACGAAGCAACTAGCAGTCTAGACAGCCGCGCAGAGGCACAAGTGCAAGCCGCGCTTGAACGGCTCATGAAAGGCCGGACGACACTGATCATCGCGCACCGACTCAGTACTATTGCTCACGTCGACAAGATCGTGACGCTGCGTGGTGGAACTGTCGACGAAGTAGGTAGCCCTTCGGAGTTGGCCGGTACCGGCGGTATCTATGCAGAGCTACTACAACTGCAAGTTGGAGATCGCGCTAAGGCCAAAAAAGCCCTGGGCAAATACGACATCGCTCTCTAGAATTTAGGGTTTTGGTGGCGTACAATAAGACGTAGTTCAAAAGGAGGACAAACAGTGGCAACATCAAATGGCCAGCGAGCTGGTATATGGGTTATTGCGATCGTTATGACGGTCGGTACATTGGGAGCATTTTTCCTTCCAATCCTGACAAACAACGAAGCGTCAAAGCAGGCTGAAGACCAGCAAAAGGCACTCGCTGAGTATCAGAAGCAACAAGTGCAAGCAGCTAAAGATCACGCAGCAAGTTCAAAACCGCTTGAAGGCTATGCAGCCGAAGCGTTTGACGCCGCGAGCATCACCGAGCTTAAGACGGAAGATCTCGTAGTGGGTGATGGAGCTGAAGTGAAAGCCGATTCAACCATCGAGGCCAACTATTTTGGCTGGACTGCTGACGGTAAGATTTTTGACAGTACGAACCAAAATGGCACTGTAACACCGGCATCGTTTAGCTTGAATGGCGTTATAGAAGGCTGGACAAAGGGCCTTACCGGCGCAAAAGTCGGTAGTATTCGTAAACTTATGATTCCAACAGATATGGCATACGGCGCTAGCGCCGCTGACAATGGGCAGCCAGCCGGGCCACTTGTCTTCATCGTTGAGGTTAAGTCAGTCAAATAATACAACATATAGCGTCTTGACGCTTATCGTAAGCGCTATATATACTAAAACCAACGAACTATAAACACCAAGAAGGACAAAATGAGCAAGCGAATTACCATCTATACTCGCACCACTTGTGCCTACTGCGCACAGGTTAAGAAACTGTTGGACATAAAGGGCAAAACCTACGACGTCGTAAACCTTGACGAAGACAGGGCTGCGGAAGCTGCAATTATAGCCAAGAGTGGCGCCATGACAGTTCCTGTCGTAACGGTGACAAATGACGACGGCGACGAACAAGTTGCTTCAATCGGCTGGAATCCAGCTGCCCTGATGAGCGCAGTAGCATGAGCGACGACAAACTTCATGACGTTGTGATGATCGGTGCAGGCCCTAGCGCACTTGCTGCGGCTGTGTATACGACACGCGAAGACATCGAGACGGTACTTATCGAAAAAGGTGTTATAGGCGGACTTGCAGCTACGACTGACTGGGTAGACAATTATCCAGGATTTGTCGACGGGGTCGAAGGACTCAAGCTTGCTGAACAATTCCAAGGTCAAGCAGAACGATTTGGTGCAGACATTCGTTTTGGTGAAGTGAGCAGCCTTCGGGATGAAGGTGATCACAAAGTTATCGAGACTACAGAGGGGCCACTAAAGGCTCGTGCGGTCCTTATAGCAACCGGAAGCGACTATAAAAAGCTTGGAGTCCCAGGCGAGGCTGAGTACTATGGCCGCGGCGTCCATTACTGCGCTACTTGTGACGGGGCGTTTTATCGAGACAAAAAACTAGTTGTAGTAGGTGGTGGAAATTCTGCGGTCCAAGAGGCAATGTTTCTGACACGCTTTACTTCACACATCGACCTGCTCGTTCGGTCAGAACTTCGAGCGAGTGAGGTACTGCTACATGAGCTCGACGAGTTTGTAAAACAGGGTAAGATTTCGGTTCACCTGAATACCTCAACCGACGAGATCGTAGCCTCTGAAGGCAAGACGGTCGACAAGGTATTGGCCACTAAGGATGGTGAAAAAGTAGAGTTTGTTTGTGACGGAGTCTTCATCTTTATCGGGTTGCTACCAAACACAGGATTTTTACAAGGAAGTGGTGTCGAGTTTGACGAGCAAGGGCTCATAAAGACAGACGAGAACCTACAGACGGCAGTTCCTGGTGTGTTCGCAAGTGGTGATGTCCGCTCGGGTGCAACTATGCAGATTGCGAGTGCAACTGGTGAAGGCGCAACAGCAGCGCTTAAGATGCGCGAATACCTTGAGGGTAAGCTTTAGCTCTAGTTGGTCAGTTTCTTCTTTAGGAGGGCGGGGTTGTCAGTGACGACCCCGTCTATTCCTTTTTCTTCTAAGTGACGGGCTGCTTCTGGTCGGTTGACGGTATAAGCGTAGGTAAAGAGACCGAATGACTTTGCGATCTGAAGCGCAATTTCGTTGATGTGAAGACGGTGAAATCCTATAGCGTCAAACCTGAGCATGCGGTGCCAGCCGACAAAAGCCAGCGGGTTGCGGTCTAGTAGCATGCCAAGAGCTGCATGCGGCGCTCGTTTTCTTATTGCTCTGAGTGCGAGCGGCTTGAAAGAGCTAAAGAGCATGCTGTCCCAGTCGTCCGTCCGCACCGCATACTGTTCTACGACGATCAGGGTTGGCTGTACGGACGACAGTTCTTTGATCTCGATGTTCATAAAGATTCTGCCAAAGCAGACCTGCATAGCTTCGTCGAGCGTCGTCATGAGTGGGTCGCGTTTTCTGAGCTCACTCAGTGTGTAGCGTCGGATAAATGCGAGGTCGCGTTTCCTGGTCCCGTGGATGCGAAAGTCGTGGGCAAGTACGGGCACGCCATCACGGGTGACACGTACATCGAACTCAACCATGTCAGCGTCACTGCGGATCGCTTCTTCTAAACTCACCAGAGTGTTTTCTGGCGCAACTGCTTTTGCTCCACGATGCCCGATGATCAACATAGAGTTACGCGTGTGCACCTAGCTAGTGCACATGCTCCTTGAAAAATGTCTCTAACTGTTTGATGACAGTTTTGTTTGTAGTTTCAAGCGCAACTTCACGGGTGCCTATGAGTACGCCACCGTATACAAAGTTGTGCGACCCTGTAATTGCGACCTTTTTACCGTCTGGCATAGTGAAGATGATGAATTTTGCGTGTAAGTACGAGCGACGGTGGTAGGCAGTGACTTGGCCGCTGAGACTCATACCAAGGCGTATAACGAGGCGGTTGAGTAGACCGGTAGTGGTCCAGTGGTTGAAGTAGAGACGGGAGTTCGTCTTTTTCAACAGACGGCTGAGCTTACCTGTCGGACAGTACTGCGAAACAAGCAGAACGCTCTTTGCTTGAGCTGCCCAGAAACATGCTCGACGGTAGATAATGGAGTCTCCAACGAAGCCTCCGTCCAAGAGCACCATGTTGTCTTCATCCCCAAACTGATGCGAGCGGTAGCTGTGGTTGGCCGCATCGGCTGCGATGACTCGTTTGTGCTCGTCGCATATTCGTGAGGCTACAGGTTCGTTTTCGGTTACAAACATGTAGTCTGTGTACTCGACACTCGCCTGGTCGAGGTTAACACCTCCGAAAGAGTATACGGTATCGTCGACGATGCACCATTTGATATGCGTTCGGCCAGAAAACGCGACGATACTGAATCGTCCCAACCAGTGAAAGTCCGCGCCACTTTTTTTGAGCTTTTTCTGCACGGCGTTGGCGTCGCGTACTCGTTTATTGCGATATGTCGTTGGCACGTACGAGCCTTGGAGGTCGGTGTAAGTAAACGTGTCTCCGCAGACATTGACTTCGACTCCACGCTCTGCTGCATCGCATAGGGCCTGGATGAGCCCGTCTGTGGCGCCATCTTCGACAAACATCATAGCCATAACGTAGACACGCTTTGACGCCATTTTGATCTTTTTAGTGGCTTCAGCGATATACGCTTTAGGCAAGATTAGCTGTGGTGTTGTGGCCATATGACTCTAGTATACAAAAACTGCTACACTAGTACTAAAGTAATCAAGCAAAACAGGAGTAACTACCCATGCCAGACTTTAACAAAGTTTTAACTCCAGGCGATATCGAAGCCGGTTCAGTCAACACTGTCATAGAAATTCCTAAGTGGTCAACACTCAAAATCGAATGGAACCGCGAAGTTGCTGCGTTTGAGCTCGACCGCGTTGAGCCAAGTATTTTCGCAAAGCCCGTTAACTATGGTTTCATCCCACAAACGCTCGATGAGGACGGTGATGAGCTCGACACACTCGTGCTCACAAACGAACCACTTCCAACCGGAATCTTCCTCAAAGCAAAGGTCATCGGCGTACTGAACTTCATCGACGACGGTGAGGCCGACCACAAAGTTGTCGTCGTGCCAGAGGACGACCGCAACACTGACAATGCTATAAAGAGTATGGACGACCTACACGAGCGCTGGCGTCAGAAAATTGAGCACCACTTCTCACACTATAAAGATCTCAAAAAACCCGGCTCAACAGAAGTTCAGGGTTGGGGCGGAGCAGAAGAGGGTATGGCGATTGTTCGTGAGTGCATACAGCGCTATAACCAAAAATAAGCTTTGAATTTGCTGAGAACTAGTACTATACTGACGCCATAAGTAAAAAGGGGAGAAGTATGTACGACGATCAAATGTTATACCAAACAACAGCGGTTGACACACCGATGAATCCAATGGTCACGGTAGTGTATCTTGCTGTCGTAGTCCTGATGTTGGCATCTATGTGGAAGATTTTCACTAAGGCTGGCAAACCAGGCTGGGCAGCAATCGTTCCGATCTACAACATCATCGTACTGCTTGAAGTAGTCGGCCGTCCAATCTGGTGGTTTGTACTCATGTTGATTCCATTTGTGAACATCGTAGTATGGATCATCGTACTTCACGACCTCTCAAAAGTATTTGGCAAAGGTGTAGGTATGACCTTACTTAACATATTCCTGCCTTTTATCGGCTATCCTATGCTCGCGTGGGGTGCAGTAACGTACACTAAGCCCGCCACCCCTTCAGGTGCAGCTCCAGTAGCAAGCTAGTTGTCAGCCGTTTGAAGAAGTCGCCTCCTAAAAAATGAGGCGACTTTGCTTTTAGGATTTCTTTAGCTGGGCGCGAAGTTTGTCCCTGGCATGGCGGGTGATGACAAGTTCCATCCAGTCTGGTCTTGGGCGTGAGCTGCGTTTCGTGATGACTTCGACGATGTCGCCATGCTGCAAAGGCTGGTCAAAGGCAACCATCTTGCCGTTGACGCGAAATCCGGAGGCGTTTTTTGCAACGTCACTGTGGATGCGATAAGCATAGTCGAGTGGGTACGCGCCAGCTGGCATGTCGTAAATGTCACCTTTTGGTGAGTAGACAAAGATGCGATCGCCGAACAAGTCGACCTTTAGTAGTTCGACTTCTGCTTCTTTACCCTCATGGATCTGCGCAGCGACTTCTTGGAGTTGGCGTATCCAGGCGAGGTCAGCAGGCATGGCGGCAATTTGACCTTGTTTGTAAGCATCGGTGAGCTTTTGCTCGTTGTAGTGGAAGCTAGCAGCCAGACCGCGTTCTGCGTAGTCATGCATAGTACTGGTGCGGATCTGAAACTCTACTACTTGGTCGCTGTTGGTGACAATCGTGGTGTGGAGACTTTGGTAGCCATTTGGTTTTGGGCGGGCTATGTAGTCTTTGATGCGGTTTACCATAGGGTGGTACATGCCGTGTAGCAGACCGAGTACGCGATAGCAGGTCTCGACATCGTTCACGATGATTCGTAGCGCTATGAGGTCGTAGACGTCATCGATACTCTCGACCTTGCCAAGTTTCTTGTAGAGGCTGTAAATACTTTTGATACGACCGTCCATGCTATGCTCGATGTTTTCTGAGGTAAGTCGGGCATCGACCTGATGGCGTACTTCTGCAAGGCGGCGGTGACTGCGACCTAGGCGGTCCTTCATGATCTTTTTAAGACGCTTGAATTCCCTGGGGTCAAGGTAGGAAAAGGCCAGCTCTTCAAGTTGGACTCGAACTCGGCCCATGTTTAGCCGGTCGGCGAGGGGGGCGAATACCTCCAGTGTTTCTCGAGCAATTTTGAGTTGTTTTTCTCGGGACATATGCTCGAGAGTCTGCATATTGTGGAGGCGGTCAGCGAGTTTAATGATGATGACACGTACATCTTCCCCAACGGCAATCAGAAGCTTCGTCAGGTTGTCTCGTGTGCTCGGAAGGTAGCTTTTGAGGTCGCGCATGCCGGCACGGGCCTGGGAGACTTTTGTTACACCGTCTACAAGGAAAGCTACGTCTCGACCGAACATGTTTTCGATATCGCTAAGTGAGGTGTCGGTGTCTTCGACTGTGTCATGGAGTACACCAGCTATGACTGTGTCGATATCCATCGTCCAGTCAATCAGTATGAATGCGACAGAAAGTGGGTGCGTGATGTACGGCTCACCACTTTTTCGTTTTTGGCCTGAGTGCTTGGTAGTGGCAAAGTCGATAGCGCTGAGCAGTTCAGCGACATCGTCATCGTCGAAGAGGTCGGCTGCTTTGGCGAGTAACTCACGTTTTTTCATATTTCTAGTATAGCGCTGTTTAACGGAGAGAGCTTTTGTCAAAAAAGCGAAAGCGGTATAATGAAGTTAAATCAGATAAAGAAGTAAGGGTGGGGAACGAACCATGACCAAGAAAATTG
>CAYMMO010000018.1:0-12297 GCA_964391615.1 uncultured Candidatus Saccharibacteria bacterium | reverse complement strand
ACTCGCCAGAAACCTGGCTCAAACAGTCCTCGCCGCGCAATGAGCCAACCTCACTCCACCCTCCGGAGCCTCCAGACGTCCAGACCCGAAATCGCAGCCAATGCGACCAAACGGCGCTCTGAGGGAGCCCAAGAAACAGAGGCGACTTTGGCGCGAGTCATTCGCGAGGACGTGCCAAAAACCAGTAACTATAATCATATATTTTTGGCCGGTTCTGGCTGAAAGCCAGGTTCGTACCGCAGCGACGCGCTAAAGTCGCATCTGTTTCCTGGCGCGACCGAGGGCGCCTAGCGTTCTTTGCTCCTTTCTTCGCGATGAAAGAAAGGAGGCGTTGCTTCTTTCGCCGAAGAAGATTGTCATACTTTTTGCTGTCAAAAGTATGGAAGATAAAGTTTTATACATGCAAACGCCCGCTCCGGAAGGAGCGGTGCGTTCACGCGCTCAACTTCAAGAAACGGGCTATCTCAGGACGCTGGCTGTAGGCACTTCATGTCTGCGTTTTGTCCGCCAGCGTGCGTAGGACAGTGTCGCTTACATACGGTGAAGATGTTCCATTCACCGTTATCGCAGCACTGTCGCAGGTGCTGCTCGTCATGTTGAGTGTGACAGACGAAGCATGAAAGATGACCGGGCATCGCCTTCCTCCTTTCCTATGTTTCGCACAAGGAAAACGATCTGAAAATAGTGTGGTGTAAGGCTAAACGATTTGCAAGCTCAAGCGCTATTGCGTAGGGTACACACCCAGCGTGACATTCACGGACGTTTTTTTGCCGTCACGCATATACACAACCGGCAATGTTTCCCCTGGTGCACGCTGAGAAATCACACTCATGAGCGGATGCTTGGCATCTATAGTAACGCCGCCAAGCGATACGATAACGTCACCACTCTTTAGCCCCGCCTTCTCGGCTGGGCTCCCAACAGCAACCGCAGGACCGTCTTCGTTGACTATGTACGCACCGGTAGATTCACTAAGTTTGTAATATTTTTTCACGTCTGGAGTGATGGCCATATGCGAAACGCCCAGGTACGCTCGTTCGACTTTGCCGTTTTTAGTCACCGAGTTTATAAGCCCACGAGCATCGTTGATGGGTATCGCAAAGCCAATTCCCTCTGCTTGTTGGTCAACCGCCGTGTTGATCCCTATGACTTCCCCGCTAAGATTCACCAGAGGACCACCGGAGTTACCAGGATTGATGGCTGCGTCGGTCTGTATGAGGTTGTTGAGTGATTCAGAACTTACCCCCGAGCTGTCGCCTGCCACAATTGGGCGGCCAAGCCCGGAAATGATGCCCGACGTCACACTTGTCTGGTACTGACCGAGCGCGTTGCCGATAGCGATGACCTTCTGTCCAACTTCAACTTTGGACGAGTCGCCCATAGTTGCTGGCGAGAAGTTGGTCACACCCGATACTTTCAAAAATGCGATGTCATTTGCAGGGTCAGTGCCAACAACTTTTACATCGCTATACTCTGTGCCGTCCGCACTAATAACCTTCACAGAGCTCGCGCCGCTGACGACATGCTTGTTGGTAAGCACTAACCCATCTTTAGTGATGACGACGCCAGTGCCCGCACCTTGCTGCGTGTAAGTGCGAAATCCTAGGCTTGCTTGTGACTCAGTGATCACCGAGACTACACTGCTACTGACTTTCTTCGCGACATCCGCAACGACATCTCCTTCACTCGAGACTACTGTTCGCTTTTCGGCAATCGAGGCGCTATCGCCCAAGCTCACTACCCCAGATTTTATAGCCGCCCACGCACCAAAAAATGCGCACACAAAGCTAAGTAGCCCGAGACCCGCAACTTTTACAAATGTATTTGGTAAAGCAGTCTTTGCCATATTCCCTCCCGTATTGAGTGTTTTTATGTAAGCGATGTAACGTCAATCAAACCGCTGAAGAACAAAAGTAAAATCACGATGACAGCCGCGCTAAACGTAATACTCGAGCGAACCCTGCGCATGTCACGGTTCTCGTGGCTGTGGTGCAGTAGCGCATAGACATTCACTGCTGTATAGCTAAGAAGCGTAATGATGATCACCCCTTGAGGTATCATGAGCTGTGCGTCTGCACGGATGCTGTCTGATTGATATATCGCATAGGCGATTGTCCAGTGGTGGAACAACCATGAAAGCTCAGCCACGACAAATCCCCAGGCAAGGCTTATAAACGCCCTCTCATCTTCGTTATGAAATGCAGTCAATGCATGTCGTGCCGACATGTAGCCGATTGCCCAGGCGATAACGACTGTCAAAAACGTACTGTCTTTAACAAACTGGCCAAACTCAAAGGTATGCGCAAAACTATAGAGCGCCAAGAGTGAAACGAACTGCGCGATACCTGCCTGCAACAATATCCACCTTTGAGTTGAATGAGGCTTGATGGCGATGAGCCACACGGCAAAGAGCACCGCAAGCATAGCCGCCACCCATGGGCTAGCAGTTGCAGTCAGCATCATGAGTGCCCATACGCTGACGCCCACCATGAAGTCAACAAAGTTTGCCTGGAAATTAGCGAACCAGAAGCGAGGTCGCACCGCGACGACACGCCATTTGCTGATGAACACTAGCGCAAGCGCCAGAAGCGGCAGATCAATCTCTGGGGTAATCAGGAAAAAAAGCAGTGCTGCATACGCCGTGTTGAGTGCGGCATGCAGTAGATCGCTCCAGCGTGACCGCCTAGCGGTAACGAGTTTAATTAGCTCCATTACCCATGATTATAACAAAGTCGGCACTACTCTGCACTCCGGTTGGCAGCACTGTTCCAGACGGGTTCTTGCCAAGAATAGACGTGAGCTTCTGCTGAGTCTGCGACATCTTGCCACCACTCAGGTCATACCAAACATAGTTTCCGTACTCCGCCTTTGTCTCAGTGTCGCCAGTTGTGACTTCACTAAAACCTGCAGCTTGCAATTCAGCAGCCTTTTTACCAGCCAATCCAGCAGAGTCAGAACCGTTGAGCACCTCTATAGTTGCCGCCTCGCTCGTTGCTGAAGTTGAGACACTCAGCTTCGAGGATAAAAAGCTTTTAACACCACTAAAGTCATACACACCTTTCACGGGTCGCACAGCACTCTGACCAGATATCTGATCGGTCTGTAGCACTGCCTTACCAGTTTCTACCAAACTAACCCGTTTGATACTCGCACTCGGTATGTCGCCTGCAAGACGTATGAGCGTCTTTACCTCTCCTGCCGAGAAACTTGTCCGTACATTGTTACCGAGCGCGTCCATGATGCCGGTTACCTTGAGTGGGTTGGCAAGTGTCCCAGCGCTGGCGGCTTTGTCCTTTATGGCTACGATGATTTTTTGCTGATACTGTTCACGGTCGAAGTTCCCACCGCCAAGTCCATAACCTCCGGCAGCGTTACGTGCCCGCGCAAGGGCGAGCGCTTGATCGCCATTCAGATTAGCAGGACCATTTGGCCATTTCACGTAGTAACACTGCATGTTACATGCCCAGTCGAAGTTTCGGTCCAAGATACCTCGGGGATCATCACTGTCAATCTCAACCGTGACACCGCCAACTGCATTGACTGTATCGCGTACGACTGAGTAGTTAACGTGTGCATAGTACTGAAGATCGATGCCGAAGTTGTCGCCCACTACTTCCATGAGCTTTTTGGCGCCCCCCTGCTCGTTCGAGCCATCATCACTGCCACACTCATACACTACGTTTATCTTGCCCTCGTAGCCACTCAGACATGCTTCGCCGTACTTTACCCAGAGGTCACGCGGCACACTGATCATAACTGCATTTTTATTTTTCTGATCAACACTCACGATCATGATGGAGTCAGTCAAGTTAGCGCCGGCATCTGCATGTGCAGGATCATCTTCGGATGTACCAAAGACGAGTATGTTGGTGCGGCCGTTTGCATCGGCCTTAAGTGTTGCGCCATTTCCAAGCAGGTCAAAGATGCTGCCGCTGAACAACTTGCCTGAGGTAGTCAAAAACTTGAACCCAAAGAATCCTACAAATAGCAAAAGAAGCACTCCTATGAAGAGGGCTATTTTCTTCTTTGAAACCTGTGGTCGACCGAATCTGCGCTTTTTCTGTCGTCGCTCATCATCATGATCAACCGCTTCAAGCGATTTGCTAATCTCACTTTTTTCAAGCACAGGTGCATCGTACTCCATAGGCTCACTTTCGAGTGTTGGGGTTGGCAAAGTGTCTGGACGAATTTGCTGGCGTTTGTTCGGATCGGGACGACGTAAAAACTGCCCAGGCACGGCGGGTCTGCTCATATCGAGTCGTGGCGGACCGGCGGCATCGCCAGAGCGCACAACAAACCCGTCGATGCTTCGGTTACGTCTTTGCTGCATAAAACTACCTATCAACTATAGCCGATTTTGCCCCCGAGCGTAAGCGTATTTTGTCTATTTCTCAGGACCCTTCGTGTATAGTAGAAGAGCATGAAAGATTTCCTCGAGCGCAATCAGCTCGTCAAAGACATCCTCGGAATTGTTGGCTTTATCGCCGCAGTTTTTGTAGGTGCCCTACTTATCAACTTTCTGCTGTTTCGTAGCTTCAGCGTCTCTGGTCCTAGCATGGAACCAACCCTCTACACAGGCGACCGCCTCATTGTTAACCGGCTTCCTGTCACCTGGGCGCATGCACAAGCAAAAGCCTACGTTCCCGAACGCGGCCAAGTCATTGTGTTTAAGAATCCCCACTGGTCACCTGGCGGTGCAGATGAATTTATCGTCAAGCGTGTCATAGGCTTTCCTGGAGAGCGAGTCGTGGTTCGTGGAGGAGTGATGAAGGTCTACAACTCTGAAAACCCAGACGGTTTCCTAGTTGACGAGCAACACCCAGGGCCAACTAGCCCCACAGCCGACGACGTCAATACCCTCGTTCCCGATAACGAACTCTTTGTCTCTGGTGATCATCGTCAAGAAGGCTTCTCGCTCGACTCAAGAAACGGTTTGGGTACAATTCCCTACGCCGACATCATTGGCCCAGTTGCACTGCGCATCTATCCGTTCACACAACTGCGAACGTTCTAAAAAAGTTTTTCGCGTAACTGCTTGAGCTCTTCGTCGGACCGGTAACTAATGATGATCTGTCCACCTTTTGCAGTGGTTTTCTGAACAACTGGAAGCGATAGTTTATGTGCCAATTTTTTCGTAAAGTCAGTTTCAACCCGCGTGTGCTTCACACCGCTAGCAACTTTCAGATGAGGTTTGTCACCTTTTTTGTAGCCTACGACGTACTGCTCTGCTTTGCGTACGCTCCAGCCTT
Source organism: uncultured Candidatus Saccharibacteria bacterium (assembly GCA_964391615.1). Taxonomy (GTDB): domain Bacteria; phylum Patescibacteriota; class Saccharimonadia; order Saccharimonadales; family Saccharimonadaceae; genus CAYLGT01. The sequence goes on along the minus strand of CAYMMO010000018.1, from coordinate 7,048 downwards.
CACGAACAATCAGTCCAAGTAGGTGGTCCTGCGCCGCAGGATCGTCTATGGCAAGTATCTGCCGAGCGTGACCTTCACTGATCTGTCCCGCAACAAGCGCTTGTTTGGCAGCGTCCGGTAGCTGTAGAAGGCGAAGGATGTTGCTGATGGTACTTACCGCCTTACCACCAACACGCTCGCCGATTTCTTCGTAAGTCAGACTAAACTGAGTGTGTAGTTTCAGGTAGGCAGTCGCCGTCTCAAGTGCATTGAGATCGCGTCGCTGCAAGTTTTCTATGAGTGCGAGCTCAAGCTTGTGCTGCTCGGAAAGTGTGCGAACAATCGCGGGAATCTTGTCGAGCCCGGCTAGCTCTGCAGCGCGCCAGCGACGCTCACCGGCGACGATCTGAAAGCCATTTTTGGCCGGTGCCACAACTAGTGGCTGGATGATACCGTGCTGACGTATCGAATGCGCAAGCTCTTCAAGTGCCTCCTGGTCAAAATGACGTCGCGGCTGGTCTGGGTTGGCATGAATCTCAGTACGCTTCAGGTAGCGCAGTTCCGAAGAATGTTCCTGCCCTGCAGTTGGGTCGAAGGTTTCGTCGAGTACGTCTGTCGGGATCAGCGAGTCAAAGCCTCGCCCTAAACCGCTTCGTGGCTTTGCCATGGTTTACGCAACCCTCCCAAGTAGTTCTTTCGTCAGCGCCTTGTATGCCCGTGCCCCCTTGCTCCATTTGTCGTACTTTCCAACTGGCTCACCATGACTCGGCGCTTCGGCTATACGCACATTGCGAGGAATAGTCGTTTCAAACACCTTACCTGGAAAATGCTTCTGGATCTCAGCTAGTACCTGACGTGACAGTACAGTACGTGTGTCCATCATAGTCACCAGTACACCGATGAGTTCGAGCGTCGGGTTGAGGCCTTTGCGGACCAACTTCATAGTCTCAAGTAGTTGGCCAAGGCCTTCCATGGCGTAAAATTCAGCTTGAACTGGAAGCAGAACGTAGTTTGCAGAGATAAGGGCGTTTACGGTGAGGAGGCTCAAACTCGGCGGACTGTCGACGATAACAAAGTCGTAGTCAGGGTGTGCCTCGAGCGCCATCTTCAGACGAGTGAACCGCTTTTCGGCTTTAGCCAGTTCAACCTCTGCATTTGCAAGCTCAGGTACAGCAGGTGCTAACCAAACATTTTTTACGCCAGTACTCAGAACAACCGAGTTTAGCGGTACTGTCCCCATCACGACGTCCAGGATAGTCTTGTCGAGCTTTGTTTTGTCGATACCAAGCCCACTCGTAGCATTACCCTGTGGATCGAAGTCAACAAGCAGTACTCGTTTACCTTCACGCGCCAAACAGTAGGCCACGTTAACAGCCGTCGTCGTTTTACCGACGCCGCCTTTCTGATTCGTCACCGAGATGATTGTTGGCACGTTTGTCTATTTCCCTCTCATATAACTGAGGGTAATTATACCATGCGCGTGAAAACAAAAATACGCCTCGGGGGGCGTATTTTTGTTTCGGTTATTTACCGATTGTGCCGATTTCGATCCGGCTATAGCGCTGGCGATGGCCAGTCTGTGTGTTGACGCGCTTTTTCGCTTTGTAGCGAATAACGCGGATTTTCTCACCTTTTACCTCAGGCTCAACGACGGTTGCCTTGATCTTTACCCCAGAAACAACTGGAGAGCCGATCTTGACGTCTTTTCCGTCGAAAACCATCAGCGGTTCAAGCGTGAGTTCTTTTGTGCCTTCCGGGAGGAGGTCCACCAGGAGGGACTCTTTTTCGGCAACAGTATACTGTTTTCCGCCGAGCTTGATAACTGCTTTCATGGTACTTCCCTATGAAATTTAGGTTGATTCAATGACTAAGTTTAACAGATGTGAATAAATTATTCAATACCTAAGGCTTCAATGTCATTGAGGCAGGAATACCATATCGTTTCGATACATAGCTAGTGTCGTTAGTTGAATTAGAATCAGTATCATTTACGAGCACATTATCGGCTACGACCTTCCAGATCTCGTTGGAGTCTTTTTTGAGTATTGCAAAGTCGGTTGTATTGTTGAGAGGATTTTTGAAACTAACTTTCGCAAAACCACTCTCCTGCTTTACCACCTTAAACTCACTGCGCACTGGCTCAGACGTCTCCCGAAAAGCCACTAGCCCGGAGGCGACATCGTAGTGTGATTGAGCGGCGTTAAGTATGGTTGTCGAAACGTCTTGAGTCTTAGCGGGTGTTTTCGTTGTCTCTTCAAGCGCTAGCTTGTAGCGACTAGCTGTAGTTTGTAACTCGGCGACTTTGCTTTTGACGTCTGACAGTTCATTCTTTGCATTTTGTCCGTCATACCAGAACCAACCCGCTGCGGCAGCGAGACCAAGAACAGCGAGTACCAGCAAAAAACGTAGCATGAACTTCTTGAACTTGCCTGGTTTCTTTTCTTTCATTTCCTGAGGCTCTTTGACTGCCTCTACTGGTGCTCCTTCGGCATTTTCATACGTTTCAGGACTACCCTCAAACCCGCTTGTAGTAGCCGGCGCAGGAACGCCTGTATTGTTTGTGCCCAGTGGGCGCTTAAAGTCACCGTCCATACCCCTCCTTATAAGACTTTTGACTGGTTCTTATGAAGAAGTATAAGGAGTAAGAGACGAAAAAGCTAGTGCTATTCGTCTATGGAGATCCAGTCGGGATCTTTGCGCACGTCAGCAACGACCGCATCCCAAAAGTGTTCTAACTCAGCCGTATCTGGGCGCTCAGTAAGCGTCCATTGATCGTCCTGGGTCGTAAATTGGCTGTCGAGATCGGAAAGCAGCTCATCGCCATCACTGACTACCGGGCTAAAACGCATCGGTCCAGAGAAAAGTGACACGCTTGGAAGACTAAGTTTTGTTTTTTGTTTTAGTGTAAGCATCTTCTACTACATTAGCATAAGTACGATAAAAAGTCAACTCCTACTTAACCGAGTGCAGAATTGCGCCGTTGGCCAGCGTCCTAACGCCACGAACGGATCGCTCGGTCCTTGGAGCAACGACGTCGACGATCGACTCATACACCCCGCCGTCTTTTCTGGACACCAAGCGTACCGCCCAGCCACCTACTCCAAACTCACTGTCAAAATGAGCTCTTCGCGGCTCATACCCTATGATCTCGTTAACAATCACATCTCCCAGTGGCGACAACAGCTTAGCAACTGAAACGTCCGACTGTACGACGTACCAACCTTCGGGGAGCGTTGTGATAGCCCCAATCCCATGAAGCCTCAGCATCTCGGTAAGTGGTGAAAAGTTTACTTGCTCTGACATCTACGTCCAGTTCCTCTCTATTTCATGAATTTTATCATGTCCCAGACCGTAGTAGTGGGCTATCTCGTGCCAGAGTGTATGTTTGACTTGCTTATAAAAGCTTACTTCGTCGTGAGTGATCGCCATGATCGGGAACTTAAAGAGCGTGATCTTGTCTGGCAAGACCAGGTTGTAACCTGCCCCACGCTGCGTCAGCGGGATACCTTCGTATAGTCCAAGTAGCAAACTGTCACCGCGAAGGCGCAGCTTTTGGACCTGGTGTTCGTTTGGCACGTCGGCGTAGGTTACGACGACATTTTCCAGGTGCTCTATGTAACGCCTTGGCAGTTCATCCATGGCGCGCGAGATCAAGGCATCGAATTGTTCGTCGGTAGGTGGGTGCATGCCAACAGTGTACCACTTGTACAAGGCGGGGATTTTTCAGGTAGTTCTCAGGATTACCCGACTATACTAAAGCCAATCATGAACGAAACAACCAAACGCAACCTACTTATAGGACTAATTTTTTTGAGCAGTGCACCCGCCCTGCTGCTTGTACCCATCCCCGACCACGTTACCCTCAAAACGTTCTCACTCTATGCCTCGCAGGTATTTGGCTACTTCGGCTTACTCCTGCTACTTTGGTCGTACATCATCGGTGCTCGTAGTGTCTTTGCGCTTTGGTTTCGTGACCTCGCACCGGTGCTGAAGATCCACAAATTACTAGGAAAATACGGCTCACTTGCCGTTTTGCTCCACCCCCTACTCGTCACGTATTACTATGGCGAGTCACTTTTGTATTCAGCAATCCCTCATATAGGGAGCGAGTTCGAACGTCACGTGACACTGGGTCGGGTAGCGTTTGCACTCATGGTCATCATCTGGCTCACGTCGGTGCTCGTTCGCAAAAAACTCGGACATCGCCCTTGGAAATACGTGCACTACCTAGCGTATATTTCTCTACCGTTTGCGCTACTGCACATCCCTGGCGTTGGGACCGGCTTTGCTGCGAGCATGGCGCTACAGGTCTATTACTTCGTCATCGTCGTTGCTACGTTCATCTTCACACTACTTCGACTGCGCGGGCTCATTGACTCTGACAAGTCCGAATATACTATCTCGCGACACGGCAAAATTGCCGAGGCCACCTACTCACTAGAATTAACGCCCCAAGGTAGTTCATGGCTCAAGCCACGTCCTGGACAATACGTGTACCTCAAAATAGGCGCCCTAAGTGAAGATCACCCTTTCTCCGTCCTCACTTTCGACGAGACCACTGGCAAACTAACGCTGGGGTATAGAGTATTTGGCCGCTTCACGAAATATTTGCAAGACCAAAAAGTTGGCGCAGGAGTTCGGCTCAGCGGGCCATATGGCGAATTTCTGCAGCAAATTAGTCCAGACTCACCATTTGTCTGCATAGCAGGTGGCATAGGCGTAACGCCGTTCGTTGCCCCGCTTATGAAAAGTGGTGGCAATGGCTGGCTTTTCTACGCCAACCGCACCCGAGCCGGCGCAACCCTGTCGGACCAGTTAAAGAACCAGCTTGGGAATAAGTACGTCGGAATCTTTAGCCGTGAAAACGAACTCGAGCCCAACGAAGAGCAAGGCTATGTGAGCGCGGAACTACTCAAGAAGCGCCTGCAAACACCAGACGCCTACCAATACTTTATATGCGGGCCAGAGCCCATGGTTGAGGCATCGAAACTTGCTCTAAAAGAGTTGGGGATCTCACCCAAAAAGATTCACACCGAAGCCTTTGAATTCTAAAGCTGGCTCTTGTCGACCAAGATAACCTGCAGCCCGTAACGACTCGAGAGCTTCTCCTCCAGTTCAGGACGAAGCAGCAATATGCTCGCCATAGCATCGGCAACAAGTGCTGAATCGGCGCGCACATAACTACTTGCAACCGTACTCTCACTTGGCTGCGCGGTCGCAGGGTCAATCAAGTGATGGTACGTCTTGCCCTCGTGCTCCCAGGCACGTTTGTAGGCAGAGCTCACGGCCAGGGCGCCTGACTTTATGCGCGTGCTCCCTATACCCATGCCATCTTCCGTTGGGTGCTCAAGTGCGAACTCTACGGGCTGCGAGGCATTTACATACAGGTCCCCACCGCCGTTGACTAGAAAATATTCATGCCCATGCTCACGCATAATGCCGGCAATATGGTCTATCATCCAGCCCTTGCCAAGACCACCTAGGTCTATGACGGTATTTTTTGGAAGCTGGACAAGCTCGGAACTCACCTTCACCTTTTCCCAGAAATTAGCGTTCACGGGTGCCTCAAAGCTGCGCTTTCCATAGCCTAGTCCGTGCAAAACGCCACCGACTGAAATATCGAAAGCCCCCTCACTTGCCTCATAGAGCTCTCGAGAGAATGCCAACATGGCGAGTAGCTCAGCAGGAGGATACTCGACTTTTTTGCCCTTGTTCAGCTGACCTACAAGTGAAGTGTCGAGAAATCGAGAATACTGAGCGTTAAAGTCTTCGGCGTAGGCAAGGATGTCACCCCTCAGCTCATCGCTAAATGTTTTGCCCTCATACAGCTCAAGCCACCAGTGCGTACCGATGGCTTCAAACTGCATACTAGTGTCACTAGGCTTTGGCGTCACTGCGAATCGTATCCAGTGCGTCATTGAACGCCAAGGAGGTCAGTGAAGCACCTCCGACATAGCTGACGGCAAGATCGCTCAGAGATTTACCAACTACAGAACCCGAAATGCCGCTTTCGAAACTATCGATATACATACCAGATTCACGGTCTCGAGATTCGAAACTATTCGTCGTATCTACAGCGGTGACTACTCCGTCCTTGACTGTCAAGTTGACGGTGATGCTGTTGGTGTACCCGTGAGGAACTCCATACGTAGTAGTTGTGCTGTACTGCCCATCCTTGTACGTGCCGCTTGCGGAAGAGGCAGTCGTCGACGTCGATGCAGCCGTTGTGGTAGCCGACGAACTAGGCACAGAAGTCGACTGTGCGGCTACTTGCGTAGTTGTGTCAGTATTTTTTGTCGCAAACAACGCATAACCGGTGAAACTCGCCACACCCAGCACTGCGACGGTGCCTACGGTAACAAGAAATTTATCTTTACTGTTCATGAGCACAAGTATAACGAGCCTATGCTGAAAACAAGCTGAAAAAGACACAAGTTCGGACCAGTGGTATCATAGAGATATATGAGCATAAGCATTTCGTCTGTGCACGCGCGTCAGATACTCGATTCACGTGGCAATCCAACGGTTGAGGCAGAGGTTACTCTGTCTGACGGCAGTTTTGGCCGTGCCGCCGTTCCTTCGGGCGCTAGTACCGGTTCGCGTGAAGCCATCGAGCTTCGAGACGGCGCTAAGTTCTATGAAGGCAAAGGGGTCATTACGGCAGTTGTAAACCTCAACACCACCATTGCACGCGCACTCCGCCACCAGAATCCATACGATCAAAAAGGTCTCGACATACTCCTATGTAAGCTCGATGGCACCGACAACAAATCAAACCTGGGAGCAAACGCTATCCTTGCCGCTAGCCTAGCTATCGCCAAAGCTGCTGCTGCCTCAAAGAAGCTCCCTCTCTATCGCTACGTTGCAACCCTGGCGGGCACCAGTCACGAAATGAGCCTGCCCTTGCCTATGATGAACGTAATGAACGGAGGCCAACACGCCGCCGGCAGTACCGACGTCCAGGAGTACATGATCATCCCAACAGGTGCAAAAACTTTTGCGGAAGCTCTGGAGATGGGTACGCATGTGTTCCACAGCCTAAGTAAGGTGCTGCGAAGCGCCGGGTACC